>JACQOU010000230.1 GCA_016207775.1 Deltaproteobacteria bacterium | reverse complement strand
GCTATGGAATATTGGCGAGCGGCCCGTTTATTTTTTAAATGTGACCGGAAGGAGTTCAAAAAGTTGGTTACCAAAATCAAAGCATTGTCGCCGAATTTTTCACCCCCCGAGCCTAGCTTTCAGGCATGGCTGACCCGGTACCTGGGAATTGGGGCCGCGGAACAAATCCTTTATCTTGGCTATAAAGCCAAGAGGCTCAGCACCTCACTTTCAAAATGGAAATCGGGTTTTCATTCTCTGTGACTATACGGACAAAAGCTTCCGTCGGTCATCTACGATTTCCAGGTATCTCTTCTTGAATACATCACTCAACAGGCTATTCGGAACTAGCTCTTCGATCTTTTTGTTCCATCCTTTCATTTCATCGTGCACGCTTTCGACAAATTTTGGTTCCAGTACGAGGACTTTTAACGCAAACTCCTTGAGACACTCCCAAGTGATTATATTTTGACGTCCCATGATGGGAAGCGCCGAATCCATTTTCTCTTTCGGAATCACTATTCTAGTGTTCAAAAAATCGTAACAAGGACTTAGCTCGTAGTTCCCGTCGAGTTCTTCGGATTCGATTAGCATCCAGTTTTTCAGATGCATGTCCCCGTTTGCCGTAAGAAGGCAAAACACGATTCGACGAAACAGCTCGTTCAGGTCAAGCTTCGGCGCTTCTGAGTGCTTTTTTATCGCTCCCGCTATTTTTTCGTAGCTTCCCTCATACTTGTCGTTCGTCATCTCACCGATGATTTGCGCCATGTCTTCTACAAGACGCTTGCGGCCATCGATCCTGTCGAATCTTTTTACCACATAAACAAGTCCCAGTTTTTCGATTCTAACGATACCGAACGGTGGCGTTCTAAAACCGGCGCTTTTTGCAATTGCCATCGTCAGATGTTCGTTCGCGGGAAGCTCCGGATATTGTCCATTTGGTTTTAGAATGTAGTCAGCTTGGCCGACGTTCGCATGTAGCTCCTTCTTCTTTTCGTCAAGTGCAAAGAGCCCTTTTCTCTGGGCACCCGAAATGCTTCCTCCGAAAATCGTCTTCGAGAACGCAGCAAGCGGATCCTCTTTATCAAGTCGTATCCAGAGTCGTCCGCTTGAACCCCATAATTCTTCCTGACACGCTCGGTGGTAGAGCGAAGATTTTGGAGATTTGGTAAGACACCCCGGACAGATCCGATGCGTCTTCAGCCTCTCGTCTTCTTCGACCGTTACACTCTGCTCTTCGCCTGCCTCTTTCTCATCGGACGCGGACGGAATAATTTCCACTCCGTTAGGATCGAGCGGACAAATCGACACTGCGCCTATCGGCTCTCGCCCAACCGCCATTAGAAGCGCAAATCGGTTCTTCTTGTCGATGTGAAGCTCCCGCTCCGCCCTCTCAAGGAGCCAGCCTTCAAGGATCATGTTGTCGAAATAAGGATGAAGTTCCTTCGATTCGAATTTCCCACCCTGCAAGGGAAAGCAGTGTGCGATGGGAATCCGCACTTTACTGCCCAGGTATTCATCGCTATATGCAAAAATGAACGATTGGGGCGAGCGCTTCTCCAACTCCCCGACAGCATGCCCTCTCAAATAGACGCGCGCACGCGCAATGTCCTGATAGCGCGTCATTCGTTCTTTCCTGACTCGATTCTTACGATGCCAGTCTCATATCCGAATAAGCTAAGAAGCTGATTCAACCTATCCAGGCGCACGCTTTTCTTCCCGCCTTCGACCTCATTGATGAATGAGTAACTCACCCCCGATTGACGGGCTAATTCAGCTTGAGTCAGGCCACGTTTCTTTCTAAGCTCTTTTACTCTTTTTCCAATGTCCATCGTCCGGCTCCATCCTGCCTGTCGCCGATTGGCGACAATCTTTCATCCAAGCCTTATCTTAACACATATTTTTGTAGTCGATAGGCGATTTTACCATAAAACAATAGCCGATCGAGAATATTATTTGGTAAAAATAGGTAAAAATCGTCGAACAACGATAGCAGTGGCGCGGTCTGAACACAAAGCGGGGGGCTTATTTCCAATGTTGAAACCCAGTTCCTGTAGTGTCCTTGCGATACCGGCTCCAGGGGGGCGTGGGCCGCGATTGGTGGAAATTTTGCAGAGAGCCTTCCAGCATGATTTGATTGAATGATCATGGAAAGGTTTTCTGGCATGAGGGTAAAACCTGGCGTCATTCTCATTACCATTCTGATGGCCCTTCTGCCCGCGATGATTTATCTGTCCTTTGATTTCGGCATTACCTGTGACGAGCGACTACAGGATGCTCGTGGTAAGAGCGTTTTACACTTTTATTATTCAGGTCTGAAAGCAGCTGATCTTCTCCCCAGCACCCGCTATTACGGAAGTTTTGTTGACACAACCAGTGTTCTGTTGCAGCGGTTCTTAGGTTTTCTCAAACCCCACGAAACACGACATGTGCTGGCATGCATCTTTGGCTGGTTGGGTATTGTGTTTACTGCCCTGCTGGCAAGAAAGCTGTTTGGTATCGAGGCTGCTTTTTTTTCCGTGTTCTTTCTTCTGGTGTCGCCAAGATACTTTGGCCACAGCATGAATAATTCAAAAGATATTCCTTTTGCCGCCTTGTTTGTCGCTTCTTTGTCCTTCATATGTTCGTTCAACAACCGATATCCATTTTTGACTCCAAAAGCAGTGGCTGTCACGGCGCTAACCATCGGTTTGGCAATAGCCGTACGTCCTGCCGGCATTATTCTCTTTCTTGCAGCGGGCCTACTTTTGTTTGGCATCATTTACGGAAGAAGGAACACTCTCACGAAAACACAGGTTCTTAACACGGTCCTTTGGTATGTCGCACTGATTCTTGGTGCGGTTGCTATTGCTGCATTGTTTTGGCCGACTCTGGTAATAAAACCATTGTCGAATGTTGTTTCTGCTCTGCAATTTAATGCTCAGTTTCCGGGACAGCGCAAAGAGCTTTTCAATAGGAGTTTTACAAACATTGCAAAACTGCCATGGTATTACCTCCCCGTTTGGCTTGGGATTACTGCGCCACCGGCGGTTTTATTTTCATTCGCATTATCACCAATCCTTCTGTTTTTGAATACAGACCGCTTGAGAATCGGCCTCTTGTATTTTTCCATTTTGTTCCCCTTTGTTGTTGCGCTTATTGCCCGCTCACCCCTCTATGACG
>JACQOU010000236.1 GCA_016207775.1 Deltaproteobacteria bacterium | reverse complement strand
CGCCCAAACTGCTCAATCCGGAGGAATCCTTTAAGCGAACCATCTAAGCGCGGAGGTTTTATGACTGTCTTTATCTTGGTGCAATTGCTGATTGATATCTTTCTCGTCGGATTATTGGCCATTATCTTGCGCAGACAGGAGAAAGCGATCCAACTGGCAATAGACGATAAGCTTTCCGATGTATCCTCGGTCATTCAATCAAAACTTCTGGCACTTGATGAACAAGCTCTAACCATCCGCAAAAAGGCCGAGGAGCGGCTTGTTGCCCTATCACGCCTTTGCGACGAAGCCACACGTATTGTTAATAGGCTCGAACTCCAGTGTTCGCTCGCGCCAAGTCAAGAAGAGACAGAACTGATCAGCGCAGGGAAAACTGTGCCCTCAAACCGGGAAATCCCGCGAGTTGCTGCACTCCAAAAGGCCGGCCGGTACCTTGATGCTAACCTCACTATCGACCTTAAGAGTTTACTAAAAGATCAACTTTCCTAGCTGCTTTTAGCCAACCTCGTCAGCAGGCGGACAAACTCCCGTATTCTCAAGAGAATAGCGCCTTCCCGGACCCGCACAATCCCCTTGACAGAGAGGGTCAGCCAGCCAAGAATACGAGACTGGGTTATGGGTACCGTTGTTTAACGCTGGGGACCTTCCAGGAACCAAGCGTCAAGCACATCGGAACGGGGTTGGGGAGAGAAGTGGTTTCCTTCACTTGGCTAAATGTCCTGACGAGCTATGGAGTAGCGCGCAAAGCACCAGAGCTAACGCGCCAAAGAGTTGTGCGACACTCTGAAGCACCTACAGGGCCTTTCTGCGCAGAGCGGTTGCTTTGTGTAGGAATTAAGAAAGGTGACGGAAACGGAAATGCTCCTCTCTCAACTTTTAGTAAGATTACTCATTAGAAATCGACCGATTAGGTTGGGGGTTAAACATGGAGAAGGCTAAAATAATTAAGCGTTATCAGAACCGTAAACTCTACGACACGGACGCGAGCTGTTACGTGACGTTAGATGAAATTGCCGAAATGATCCAGCAAGGGGAAGAGGTTTCGGTAGTCGACAATCGCAACCAGAAGGACATCACAGCGGCTACTCTCACGCAGATCATCTTTGAGAAGCAGAAACGCTCAGAAAGTCCGATACCAATTACCACGCTTCGGCACATTATCCAGCAGGGTGATGGCTCTTTCAGCTCATTTCTGTCAAAGGCTGGCGATGGAAACCAATTGGATGTCATTCGCCAATTGGAGAGCCAGGTGAAAGAACTCGGTGCGAAGCTGGAAGCTCTAGAACGAAAAGCGTCAACGGTTGGGGCAAGGGAATCGACCTCTGTCTCTTCAGTTAAGAACGCTGAAGCTTAAGAACTTTCACAAGAGCAACTTTTTCTACTGCAAGTTCTTGGAGGGGAGCGGGGTTTTATCTATAATATACCTAGCTCCCCTGTCCGGTTCGTGAGTTAGAGTAATTCTAACCTACAGTGAGTTCTTAACCGGGAGCTTAAACTTGTTGCGGTGTGCATGCCTACAATGTAGGAAGCCTAAAGTGACAAAAGGGCGCCCACCTTGAAAAAAGGGTTAGGAATTGCCACATCACGGCCAAGATGGGGGAGAAACTTCTCTCTAAGGTCGCAGGCATGTCTAGGTTGTATGTAGGCAAGACGTTATGCCAACCAGTGACCGCAGCATCAGATGGATTGAGAATCTCGCCATGCAAGAGCGCTCTATCCAATCTGGACAAAAGTCATCTATTGATTTGTGTCAGGCCAAGGATGACATTCTTACGGCGGAAACCCGTGCGTTTGTTCAGGATACCTGCCGTCATCTTGAGTATCTCATTGCCCTTTTTAACGAAAGGATCGGCATGGAGCCTGGCCAGGCCCAAGTCTGCCGCATAGGTAATCAATCAGATTTTTTTGCAGTATCCCGTAACGGAATGCGTTTGGTCCTTTCAGCTCCACGGTCGGGCGCTATCCAAATTCAATGCGAAAAGATTAGTTTAGATGACCCAAGAAGGCTTCGAGCCAGCGTCATGTTCTCGGGGTTGGTAGAGGCACGATTTGGCGCTTTTCATGAGATCGAATGGTACTTCCTTGGCAGCAAGGTAGGCCCCGAACAAATTGCCCGTCACTATATTACCGAATTCTTACAGGCAAGCCGTACGAATTCGAACGTCTAATCTTCCCCCGCCATCACGAAGGCAAAGCCCCTTGGTTCGGCAGAGAGGCTGTTAACTTTATTAAGTCAGGCAGGCTGAACCATACCCGTTAGGTCCCGTCATGGACACATGCGGGATGTAGGCTGGGTCCTGGTAGGGTTCTTCACATGATTGGTTGATTGTTGCATCATCCTCGTACGGAGGATGAGCGCATGGCCCACACTGATAATCTGATCGATGAAATTTCGCAAATACTGGAACAGTACCGGCGTGAGGTACCAGGAAAGAGGAGCCCACTTCCGGCATCCGTCAAAAAACGAGTGCTAGAGTTGCAGCGAGCCAAATGCCATCGAGTGGGCTGGTAAAGGCGATTGACTACTGCCTCGGCCGTTGGAAGGAACTCTCTGCCTTTGTTGACCACCTTCAGTTGCCTCTAACCAACAATGACGCTGAAAGGGCACTCCGGCATGTAGTGATGGGTCGCAAAAACTTTGCCGGAAGTAAGACAATCAATGGGGCTGACGTGGCTGCAACACTCTACACCGTCATCGAATCGTGCAAGAAGGCTCGGCTCCAACCGCGGGAATACTTGAAGTACCTCATCACCGAGCGATGGCACAAACACGAGCCACTATCGCCTCTACGGTACTCTTGGCAAACTCGCGGCAAGCCAGAGCATATCACCTGGTAACCCTGCCCAAAACTCACCGGCTCCTAAATTGCAATGCTCTGAGTACATTTAATTTGGTTCAGCAAGAGGAGTAACTTCCTTTGCCAGCCTATCGGCAAAGCTTTTTTCGTACGGGCCTAAAGGTATAATCGCTTTCACCGCGCGCCATGGCACACCATCAGCCCCCCCCAATAACAAGATCTGAGTAATGTTCTTCGTCTCCCAAAACGTCCCCCCTACGCACGTTGCAGCACTTTAATACTGCTTTCTTGCTAAAAACGAGAAGGACGCCCTTTCGCTCGTGCGCCTTAAGGCACACTTCAGCTAGCGTCTTACGTGAAATTCCTTTTGACTGAAAGTACCCAACGGATTTTTTTATACTGGGATCGAGAGGGGGTGAGTCGAAGTCTTTCATTTTATTTTCAGGCAGACGCATTAATACAGATGCATGAGAGATCATTTCTTCGACAGCGGTTCCCGCTGAATGATTTTTGAGGCTAAATGGGGCGGTTTCCAAAAATCTTTTCGTAATATCGCGCAGTACCATTCGGCTAATTTACCGGCATTAGCGATGAATCTTGCCGATG
>JACQOU010000224.1 GCA_016207775.1 Deltaproteobacteria bacterium | reverse complement strand
TTGCCCGTTCCGCTTTCGCCAGTGATGAGAACACTTCCTTTGGTTCCTGCAACCCGGTCAATCAATCGCCGAACCTCCACCATGGCGCCTGAACTGCCGAGCAGCCTGCTGGTGTCAAGGGAACGATTGAGTTGGGCGCGAAGATAAGTTCGTTCTTTTTGCAAGTGCTGCCAGTTTTCCAAAAACCGAAGCTTGTTCAGAAGCTGTTCGATGTTGAGCGGCTTTAACAGATAATCGACGACTCCGGCACGCATGGATTCGATGACGCTTTGAACGTCTGCGTATGCCGTCATAATAATCGTGGCACATTGGGGGCAGAGCTCAGCCGCTTTTTTTGCGACTTCAATGCCATTGCCAAGCGGCATGCGGAAATCAGTGAGGATAACATCAAGCGGCGATTGGCTCATCCAATGGATCGCTTCTTTTAAATCGCCGGCACAAGCAATGCTGTAGCCCTGTTCGCTGAGCAGAGAAGCCAAAGTCTCACGTTGAATTTTCTCATCATCCACTACGAGGATCGATAAAGCCATAAACTAATAACACTACCTCTTAGGACAGCGGGCGTAAATAAGCTCATTGCGATTGTTCCAAGGGTACGAGGTGAAGTTATCCGGATTTGTCTGCTATAATAAATTTAAAAATCGGTGGCGATCTTCGATAAGAGGTATCAGTTTCGTGAAACCAGCCTTCTCGAGCCGGCGTCAAAGACTTGGCTTTCTTTTATGTCTGTTACTCATCGTCCTGTCCCCTGTTTATTTCAGACCATCCCGCAAACTCTGCTTTGAAGCGCTGGTTTTTAATTTAGGTCCAATCGACTATTGGTACCATCAGACCTTCATTGAAAAAAAATCGGTTGATATTTTAGTTATTGGGGCATCGGTAATAGGAGCCGCTATCGATCCCAACGTTTTAAGACAGCAGTTGCATTCTCTTATCGGAAAAGAGCTGAATGTTGTCTCATTGGCGGGTAATTGGGCTGGAATGGATTTTCTTGCGTTTCGCCTGAAAGATTTCCTGGAGAACCGCAAATCTAAAATGCTAATCATTTCCGCGGACGACGGCTTGGAACAGCATCCTTTTTTTGGGCAGTTCGTCCATTTTTCCGATCCTGATTTCGTAAGACTGACTCGAATAAATAGGTTTTTTGAGCTCTACGCCCGCAATATCGCCAGCCTTCCCCGCTTGCTCAGGACCAAGGTGCGAAGCCATCCGTTGGAAGAGGTTTTTCTCGCACGTTCCGCACAAAGCAAAATGAACCAGCCGGATCTGGCTATGAAACAAGATTTCGCTGGCCAGCCCCTTTCGCCCTTCGATCGCCGACCGCCCATCCTATCGCCCAGCGATTTGATAATAGATTTTGAATCGGGCGAGATTTCACCCGAAAAAATCTCTTCCAAAGATGTCACACCGTATTACGAGTTCATCATCGAGCTGTGTAAGAAGCATGGGGTTAAGCTTGTCGGCGTGTTGGTGCCCAATATGGATGATAAAAATCCACGCCCGGTAGTTGAATCACTTATCACTCCCGGAACAAAGATTCCCATTGTCAGCGTCGACCCCAAACATCTGTTTGGAAAACTGGAGAAGGCCGATATGAAGAAGCTTTTCTCTGATAAGGTGCACTTTAACATTAATGGATCTCGGTATTTCACAGCTACAATAGCACCGGCAATTGGCAAACTTTATGAATCAGCAAACAATTAAGACTGTTGGAATGGATAATTGTGTGCGCCCTTCCGTGGGGGCAAAAACAACTGGTTCCACTGGAAGGCTGACAAAGCTCGATAAGGCGCTATGCATTGCGGTGATCGTATTATCCCTCTCTTGCGGAACCTTATTTTTTGTTCAACGTTATTGGTTTCGAGTAGGTCTTGTTTATGGCAAATTCTGATTCAGTTTTGGGCGTAAGCGCAGACAAGTGGCTAAAATGGATGTGTTTTGCGCCTGCTGTAGCGGTCTATCTGTTTTTTTTTGCTAATCGACATACCCATTTTACTCAATTTCCCTTCGACTTGTTTTGCTATCTGGGACTTGTTCTCCTCGCGCTTTTATTACGCGCGCTTAAAAGCGAGTTGAAAGGCTACTTTGCACTTCTTTGTTTCTTTAACATCCTTGCCTTATATCTGCTGCTGGTAGCCAAAGCGGAAATCAGCAGGCCAGCGGCAATCGTAGGAGTAGCAACCTATCTGGGTATCCTGCTCATTCATTGGAGCCTAGTGCGGATTTTTTCGGCACAAAGATCAAAGTGGGCGCTGCTTCCGTTTTTTTTCCCCATAGCTTGTTTGGTGCTTTTCAAAACGATTTTTCCACTGGGCATGGTTTATCTTATCGGGTTTTCCTATACTGCATTCCGGATTAGCTTTGTAGTCTTTGAAATAAGAAATCGCAAGGTCGCGATGCCGACTTTATTTCAGTACTTAAGCTACGCCGCTTTTTTCCCACTCCTGGTTGTTGGACCAATTTCCAGATATGAAACTTTCTTAAAAGGCACCGAACCAAACAAAGACGGTTCACTTATCAGTTCAGCACTAGTCGCCATCGAACGAATCGCCGTCGGAGTTGTTAAATGCATGTGCCTGGCGGTCCTCTGTAACCAGCTAACTTTTGAGAGCCTTCTTCCTGATGCCCAGTACCATCCTCTAATCGATTTCTTTATCGCCTGCATTTTTGATTATTTTCACCTTTATTTTAACTTTTCGGGAATGTGCGACATCGCCATTGGGCTTTCCGGCTTGATGGGCATCGAGGTGGATGAAAACTTTGACTACCCGTTTCTTGCAAGAAACATCAAAGATTTCTGGAACCGATGGCATATTACCTTATCCCATTTCTTGCGTGATGTACTGTTCACGCCGGTTACCAAAAGCTTCTTGAACAAATTCGGTCGTCGCTATCAGAACCCGATTATCTCTTTTGGATCATTGCTCGTCTTTATTACTATTGGGCTATGGCACGGTTTCCAGTGGAATTATGTTCTGCTTGGCTTATGGCACGGCCTTGGCTTTGTTGTGAACCAATACTATTCCGTTGTGCTCAAACGATGGCTGGGCCCTGCAAGATTTCATGCCTACTTACATAATCGCTTCGTTTCGACGCTTGCAATAAGTCTTACCTTTCTGTACATCAGCGCTTCTTTCTTCTTCTTCGCAAACAACACGGAGAAGATGGCCAGAGTGATGAGAATCCTTTATGGCAGTTCTAATTGGTAAGCCACATTGATGGTTAGCCTGTTTTTCAGACAATTTTCGGGTGTCCAGCCATAATAGGGCAGGAGCAACTGGCTGCGAATCCTGAAACCAGCCTCGGAAATCAAATGGGCTACAGACTCGGGACTTGGGAACAAATATATGTGGTCGACCGCCGGGCTGTTAATAGCAGTGGATAGGTAGATAAAAGACGTCCTTGTCGCAATACTGGCAATCTTTCTCAGAAAGGACAAGGGGTCCTCAATATGTTCGAGGACCTCTCCGGCCACGACAGCATCAAAAGGACCGTCGGAAAAAGACAAGATGTCGGCTGTTTTTATTTCATACTGGTCGTAGCGACCGAATAATCCTGACTGAATGATGGAGAGTGTATTCTCCACGCTGGTCGGGCTGATATCCAAGGCTTCATACCGGTCGAACGAACAGAGTTTCATCGCGTTCATGAAAAAGTAACCGTGCCCCGGTCCGATCTCAAGATATCGTCCCGCACGTGACTTGGGTAGTCGCTCGACAAACCATCGAAACATTTGCAGACGATTCGGCCAAAGAAAAGTCGTTATTGCAAGCCCTCGCATGTATCGTTCCATATACTGCGGATTGAAATAAGCAATATTCTTCACTTGTTCGAAAGAAGAAAACCGATACCGCCCATGCTCCCTAAAATAACCTTGTTCACGAACAAAATCGTCGACAATCTGGAGATACGCTTCAGCTATGCTCACTAGTGATGAGCGCGATCGAAGGTACGTCAAGTAGTGCGACAGATCCTGATATTCCTGTGGAGTGAGCGCGCAGAGTGATTTCTTCAAGAAACGTTTTTGAAACTGGTTTTTGGTTCCAATCAGGTCCGTAAATTCGATAACGACGTCAGACATATGGCTCTCAAACCGCACTTTGTTCTCTGACATGCCGACATATGATATCCACAAATTCACCCACATTAGTCGCGTTCTGGGCTTCCCCAACAAGGAATTTTATGGAAAATGCTTTTTCGACTTCGGAGAGAAGGACAACGTGCAGAAGGGAATCCCATTCCTCAACTTGGTCTGCGGATAAATCGGCTGTCACTTTGACGTTTTCTTGAAAAATATCATCGAAAATTCCCTGCAATCTTTCTAGTACTTCGGTTTTTGAAATCGAATCGCCCTTATCCATATTTTTCCCCTGGTCTGTTAAATGGAAGGCTGCGCTCTCAAGCTCAAAATATTCTAACATCGAAATAGTACACTTACCAATTACAATGGCGTAAAATTCAAGTATTGTCGGCTTATGAATAATCCAGAGTCCATTCCCGAATTGCATCATGTTGCCTATGTGGTGCCGAATATAGAAGAAGCTGCCGATAAATTAAGGACAATATTTGGAGCTGTGGAAAAAACCAAATCGATTTTTATTCAAGCTGATAATATGCATGTAGCATTTCTAACATTTCCCGGCGGCCGCATTGAGCTTGTTGCCAAACCAAAAGGCGCTTTTCAAAACAAAGGCATCGTCTTGCACCCGGATCATGTATGTTTTTTGTGTTCGGATTTTGATGATCGAGTAAAAAACGTGGCTGACAAGGGGGGCACAATAGTTCGCGCACCGATTGCGTCAGAAGCATTCCAAGGCCGCAGAATGTGTTTCATACATTATCGCGATGCCGGCTTGATAGAATGGGTGGAAAAATAAATTAACGATCGATTGAGCTGGTAATATACTTCAGATCCTCGCAGATACGGTAACCGAACAGCTGGGTTGTTATCGTCGATTGTTCTTATTCGTTCCCGATAAGCAACATGGGGAAGAGCGTTGGGTCCAGGCATCCGGACATATACTGCATCATGCGTACGCCGGCCTGAGGACTGAACGGTTGCGGGTGATTAGGACGGGGACTAGTCAGGTTGTCATAAATGTTGGCGATAGCGCAAATCCTTGCAAAAAGATGAATATGCGATCCCGCAATCTTGTTAGGATAACCCGTGCCGTCCATTCGCTCATGATGTTGGAGGGCCGTCAGGGTCACCTCCTTTATGGCAATGGTTGAGTCAAGCAGTTCTGCTCCGTTGATTGTGTGGTTTCGCACTAATTCGATTTCTTGCTGAGAATGCGTTGCTTTTGCCAAAAGCGTCTTGGGCAGGAAGTTGATTCCGATGTCATGCACCATGGCTGCGAAAGTCAGGCAACTTAAATCACTCGCTGACATGGCTAATTTATTTCCAATGCTCGCACTGTAGATGGCCACATTAATTCCGTGATTGGCGTAGTATAAGGAGGTGTCTGAATATCTGCGTAGTAAGTCATTTGCGATACTTGGCCGATGTCGTATCAGCGCCGCGAGACGATGGGCAGTCTCGCGCATTTGGCTAAGAGACTTGCGTGTGGGCGGTTCGTTCAGCTCACTGAGGCGCTCGCAAAACATGAGCAGAGCATTTCGAAGATTTTGAATCGAATTTTCAGAACATTCATCCTGGCTAGCCGCTGGTTGCTGGCTTTCTAATGCAGTGGAATAGGCACTCCAGGCAGATTCTGGAATATAAAGCGTATCCACATGCTTTTCATTTAAACTGAAGGCGCGCTCGTTGGTTAAGATATCTCCCGTCTTTCGAAACAGGATCTGTTGCCCCGCAACAAGAATGTAGAGCGGATAGTCGAGTGTTTTATCCAGGGGTATGCTTTCCAACGCTACGGGCAGAAGGGTGATATTTGAGACGGAAGAATGGGTGACAGTTTGAGAGTTCGCAGATGTCATCTTGGTATCGCTAAACTATTGCTCATCTCTTTATATCGGCAAAAAGGGTAAGTGTGCTGAACTTGGTGCTCTGACAAATTACGACAACTTTGCGCGGGTGACGCGCCGTGACCAGAATAGGGACATGAGGGGACCTATAACCTGGATTTTGCAAGTTACCGAAATTAATTGAGATAAAACGAGGTCGTTGTGACTTGGGTATAACCAATGGGCGTGACTTCAATGAGTATGGTGCTTCTGCGCCCGAATGAAGCCACGCTGATGGTGAAAGAGTTGCTCGATGTAGTGCCTTCACTTGTTTTCGTAAAGCGATCCCCATGTTCAGAGTATTTTTTTACTTTGTAACTGTAACTGGAAATTTCCGTAGGAGTGCTGCCATCCAGTTTCTTGAGTGTAATCGTTCGGGTTGAACCGCTTCCCGAAATGGTGGCGGCAAGGGCGATGTACTGGTAACCGGATCCCGGTCTATATCCTGTGTATTCCGATTTTCCGCTGCCCGAGTATCCAGAACCCTCCATATAGCCGCCATGGTCGGCTTTAAATTCGTCGTATTTATTCGGATCAAAGGCTGAATTTCTGGGGCATGCTTGCGCTTTATCTGGATCGGTGCAGGGGTCGGCATTTCCGGCAGCCACTGTTTGATGATAATCCTTATAAGCTTTCACAAAATCTTTCGGAGAGGCGGATGGCTGTCCGATATAGGTGGAACCTTTGGTCGAATAAAATTCTTTCATTTCGCGAGGTACGTTGGAATTATTGGTTAAGTCTGCGGCGGCTACCTGGAAACCTTTGGTGGAGTCTTCAAAGCGGGCAATCAAATTACTGTATTTGCCAGTCGATTCAATATCCGTATACTTCCCATCCTTTTTAAAAGCGTTCCACATGGCTTTCGCGGCATCCAAACTTTCAGTTACCGGGATGTCGTTTGTCTTTAGGTACTGGTCAAACTGTGCAATGGCAAATGAGTAGGCGTTTTGCTCTCCAGAATTGGGATTGGATGGCATTTGCGTCAGCACCGTATAATCCTTAATTCCATGCGCTTCGGCTACCTGTTTGATAGCGTTGGTGTGAAACCCGTCGACATCCTCCGGTCTGTAACTGGAGAAATCAGAAACGGTTTGCTTTACGAGCTGAGCTGCCTCATGGCTATATGGCGTGACGGCCACTTGCAGGGTGCTGTCCGCTTTGGCAAGCAATGCGGTGAGTTCGTCCGTGGGTCTCAAGTACACTTTTTCGTTGTACGCTTCGCTCAAATAGTAGGTCGTTCCATCGGATCTCCCGGTGATTTTCACTTCACAGGGGCTGGTGGTGGGGGCCATGGCGACACTGTATTCGCCGTTTTCATCCGTGGTAGCAGTGCCAAGGGTACTGCCATCTGCTAACGAGACGACTGTCACATCAGCATGAGCGACTCGGCCTAATTGAGCAATACCGGTCAGAGTGACTACGTCTCCAGCGCTTTCACTGCGGTTGCCACAGGCAGTGGTCATCAACATGCATACGGTAGTGATAGTGACTATAGCCGTGGTAGAAACAAGATTTTTTATTATAGGGACAACCGTGAACATACGTGCCTCCTTCGTCCCGTTTCGATGCTTATTTTAGTGAGTGGGCGGACAACAACCTAATTCCTCTATGCTATTTTACATCGTTCAAAGTAAGCTCATCAATGGCTCTGTTAATAACCATTTGTATATTCAATAACTTATCCAGTTTATTTCACAAAGGGCATTGTATTTTTAAAAAGCAGCTTGCATCGCAAACGTCAGATAAAACGGTTCGCCGTAAGGGCCAAATCCGTGATAGCCGCCAATGCGTATCTGAGTTGGAAGGTAGTAGAAGAAAATCCAGTTTGAAACAAGTTCCAGTCCCGCACTGGTGTAAAAGACCTTGAAAAGATTCTTCGGTTCCACCCACGGGCCGAAATCTACAGTGGTGGTATCGCTTACCAAAGAGGCGTAAATATTCCTTAGCCTTCCCGGCCAAAGGCCGATGCCGCGATCAACTCGTGCGATAGGAAGCCGGTATTCTGCGTTTAGCGTAAACAATCGACGTCCGATGAAGGTGCCGGGAATGAAACCTCGATTCAGAAAAAAGCCGCGGCCTTGTCCGAAAAGCAGCTCCCCTCCACCTTCAAAATAGGAATTATAAAAAGCGGTTCCTTCCGTATAGCCAAGTTTCGCGGCAAGATACAGCACATGAGACGATATCAGGGGGGAGGTAAGATACTGATCAAGGCTTAAGACGGTTGAAAAGTAATTGTCATCCGACCCGACGGATTTAAAAAATTGTGAGTGGCTTAGCGAGACGGTTGTGCCCGATGAAGGAGCGATGGCAAGCGGGTGACGCTTAAAACCAAACTTTTTGGTTAGGGAAACCCCGAGTCCCACAGATTGTTTGGCAGGCGTCAAACTTGAAGATTCCAACCGTCGGAAAAGTAAATTGAGTTGATACTGTAGGCCCCAAAATCCCAGATCTCCTCCCGGCCCGATTTCCGCGCCCCAGCGTTTAAGAAGTTCTTTGTTGGATAACAGGTAATTGGGGAGCAAGAAGGCGCCCAAGTGAGCATAAGAACTTTTTCCAAAGCGATAGGCATAAGAAAAATCGACGAAAGCAAGCCCTCGTGAATCGTAGCCTCCAAAAAGGTCGTATACATGTTTTTGGGCAATGTCGAACCCTGGCACCCAGGCTCCGATTTGAATTCCGTCGGGCACAAAAAGGAAAGAGGGCATCCAAGTGCGAGGGGCCAGAGAGCCCAATGCCGAGTAGGGGCGAGCGGGAGAGATTTCAGTGGGTGGCGGTTCGGAAGGCGGCTCTTCAGCAGACAACGCTTTTGTTTGGGATTGGAGGGTGGAGGGTAAGGCAATATCGTATCCGCCATGCTCGTAGCTTGAGAGGATGAAGTGACCCGCATAATCGAAAGAATTGGTTCCACCTAAAAGTGCAATTTTCTTGGTTGCCCATCGGCCCCGTGAATCAAAAGCCCAGATTTCGTCTCGTTTGTCGAATGTGGCAATAGCCAAAAGATTTCCGTCTTCAGCTAACCTTAAATTGTAAACATGTCCGTGAGTGCCAAAAATCTTGGCAGGGGTTTCAGATCCTTCATCCCACCTGTAAAATTGGCTGGATAAGCCGCTGCGGATTGTAATCCAATGGGGATTTCCGCTTAATACTGAAGTGACCCACGTTTTGGGTGGGATTTTCCACTGGCGCAGCGTTTTGAGGTCACCCCCCTTTTCAATTTGCTCGGGTTCAAATGAAAATTCGGTGATCGATCCTTGCCCGCTTCTTTCCTGGTAGGTGAGCAATCGATGGGAGGGGGAGCAGCTGAGCTGGTGAAAGTTTTTCCCGTTAAACTTATCTATTTTGTTCACCCGTTTTGTTTTTAAATCCAGCCAGTGCAGTTCATTGGTTGAGTAATGCCCTTCTTTAGTTTCCTCAATGAATAATAAATAATCTTTATCTGTCGTTCTGACCCAGCACATGCCCTCAATCAGACTGGAATCCAGCTCGACAGTTTCATCAATACGCCCAGTTTTTAAATCGATTATTTCGATAGCAAGCCCACGTTTTGGCACCCAGGAACGGAATGCGGCCTTCAGCCTATCAGGTGAAAACGTAAGGTCCATCTTGTGGAATCGAGACGAGGTCAGATATTTGAGGTCCGATAATCCGTCCTTTCGAATGCGCTTAATTTCTTTCAGGGTTTCTTTGCTCGTTTTGGTGTAAATGTCCTCCCACAGTTTTGAATAAGTGATTCCATATATCTCTTTGAGAGGAACATCGACCATATAGGGCCAATTGGAGCTATAGCTGGCTACCAGGTCCCGGATCCCTTGTCGTCCCTTTCTGTCCCAAAGTTCCTTATGAAGAGTGTATCCAAAGAAATACGCGGCAGTTCCTTGCGGCCACCAGGATAGAGTGCCATCCATGCGATCGAGCGGAGCGAAGGTCGTCCCCCAGGCCCCCGATGCCACGGCTTGCCTCTTGAACATGTTGAATAACGTGCCTGTTCCGCGTCCCCCTTTTGTCAGTTCGGTTTCCATAAGGACGGCCATTCCTTCATGGAAATGAGATGGCATCATTCCGTTTGGTAATACCCATGTCCCGAACAAAAAGCGTAACGCCTTCCAAAGACCTGAGGCGGGGTACAGATGAAGGGTATGCGTATACTCGTGCAAAATAATATCGTCGAACCAGTCCTCCAGTGAAGACACTTGGCTGGTAGCTTCGGGAGGGGAGGCATAAATGACTATGTGGGGATACGGAAAATCCAAGGAATAACCGTTAGTAGAATCCTGGAAGTCGGCAATGACAATGTAGGTTTTGGGAGGCGCTTCAGGAAAAATAGGGGCGGTGAGCCGGTGCGCGCGTTCAGCTGCCCGCAGAGCCCGGTCGGCGATCTCATCAGAGCCCTTGCGAAAAATGACCTCAAAATGTTGACTGTTTTTTGCGGCCCACTCAATTTCCGAGGGAAAGGTGATGTAACCAGGCAGTCCGGCGAATGCATGGATACTCAACAAAAGTGTGAGAGCAGCAAATAATATTTGCATTGAAGGTGTAATAGTAACAAACCGGCATCGGTTCGTCATGGGAGATTGGGGCTTTGGGAGAGAATTGGGGCGTTGGAAGAGATTGGGGCTTTGGACAATTTAAGAAAGCCGGCATATGGTGTCGGGCATGGCGGTACCGACTCCGTTTAAGAGTATTCTTGCAATAAAGCTGCGTGAGTTGGGCGATATTGCTCTTTGGACTTCTGCGCTAGACGGTTTAAGGGAAGCTTTTCCCACTTCTCGGATGGATGTTTTAATTCCGCAAAATGCAGTGCCTCTTCTTGAAATGGACCCTCGCATTCACACCATTCATGCCGTTGCGCAATCCAGAGGGGCATTGTTTTTCAAATTACTTAATCTGCGGAAGTTTCACTACGATCTTGCGTTGGCTTTTCATGCGACGACCTCGCTGAAACGCTTTTTGTGGTTGCTGGGTGCCAAGCAGACCGCAATCCATCATCACAGTCTTAGGGCCACGCCTGCGCAATCTATTTTAAATGTACCCAATGCAGGAGCGTTGGAAAATGCAGTGCTCAGGGATTGGAGAAATTTGCAGGCAGTGGGTATTGAATCTAAGCCATCTGCGCCTCGTCTGTATGTGAGTGAGGAAAAAAGAAATTGGGCGGTGCGGAAATTAACAGAGTTAGGTTACTCCTGGACGCTCCCCATACTGGTATTGCTACCGGGAGCCAGGGTCCAAAGTCGCAGATACCCGAAAGAAAACTGGCTAGTGGTTCTCGAAACGGTTCTTGCAAAAAAAACATGCTTTCCTGTCGTGCTTGTGGACAAGAATTTATCAGGAGCATGGGGGATGAAAGAAATCTGCGGGCGCCGTAAGGTACCGCTTTTCGACGACTTGAATTTGTCCGAAGTGATAGCCATTTTGTCGCAAGGGCATGTGGCTGTTGGAAACGATTCGGGTCTCATTCACATCTGCGCAGCCCTGGGACTAAGGACATTAACTTTATTTGGTCCCGGATGTTTGGGAGATTGGCACCCCTATGACTCTCGACGAAATCTAGCCATGCAAGCTGAGGTAGATTGCCGATTGAATGGGCCAAGAGATCAAAAGGTCTTTCAATATTGCACCCAGCACGATTGTGCGGACCTAAAATGTTTGAAAGGAATTGAACCCGCACAGGTGACTCGTACGCTTGCTTCTTTGCTGCAGGTTGAATTTGAAGCAAAATAGTGCTGTAGTATTAGCACGTTTTTTTATTTCCGAATGAAGGAGGAGAGCAATGAATTCTTTGCGACATTTTCACGGACTGGTAGTGGCTGTGGGAACTCTGCTCATGGTGGTTGCACTGTCTTCCTGTAGCAAGAAAGACGTGAAGCAGGATGAGCCGCTCATTAGTCCTACAGAGGGTAAGACCGATCAGGGGACTGCTGTTACCGGCGGAGAAGAGGTGACATCAGCGTCCAGTGGCGAGCTTCAAACTATTTATTTCGAATTTGACCGATACACCATTAGGCCCGACGCACGCGAGGCGTTAAGGGCAAATGCTTCCTGGCTGAAAAAAAATCCAACCGCAAATGTTCAAATGGAAGGCCACTGCGATGAGCGTGGTACCAATGAATATAACTTGGCGTTGGGCGAAAAGCGGGCGGCCAGTGCGCGTGATTATCTTGCTAAACTGGGCATTTCAAGAAACCGTCTCTCAGTGATTAGCTATGGAGAAGAACGACCGGCTGATCCGGGGCATGATGAAACAGCCTGGGCAAAGAACAGGCGGGCAGCCTTTGTGATCGTGTCGCGATAAGCTTTTGTGAAGGTTCTTTTCTTAACTTGCATTTTTCTAGCCGTTGGATTGATCCGTTGCCAGCATCGGCCTATTGACGAGATGGTGCTTGCTGATGTTGCTCTTAAGTCGGCTCAAAAGGCTAAGGCCGATATGCATGCGCCGGACACTTTTAGAAAGGCTGAGAACCTCTACCTTCGAGCTAAAAAGGACTACTCCGAGGGTTATTTTGATTCGTGCATGAAATTTGCCAAGGATGCTCGGCTGGCCGCCGAACAAGCGGAGTACCACGCGTTGCATAAGCAAAGCCAAATTAGGGACAAAGTCGACAGTTCTTCCGATAAGCCGCTGGGGGAAAGCGATGGAGGGTACTG
This sequence comes from Deltaproteobacteria bacterium, assembly GCA_016207775.1. Classification (GTDB taxonomy): domain Bacteria; phylum Bdellovibrionota; class FAC87; order UBA2466; family UBA2466; genus JACQOU01. Next base: position 3,871 of record JACQOU010000224.1, on the reverse strand, counting down.
ATGAAGTGGAAAATGGCCTTCTTCCTAGTGCTACTGGCTTTGTTTCAGAGCGGTTGCCAAACACGCACCGAAGTGCGCCGTGAACAGGAACTGGAAAGAATAAAGCACGAAGTAAAGGAGATCCGCTCTGACCGAGCGGATCTGGATCAGTTTCAAGAAGAAATGAAAACAGAGCTTGCGCGTCTGAGCAGCGTGATTGAGGATCATTACAAGAAGACAAAGAGTGAGAACGAAGAGTTAAAGGCTTCCATTCATTCTCTCGCAAATCGCGTGCAAGTGCTCGAAAGCAAGATAACGGCTGAGCCGGCCGCGACGAAAATAGAAAAACCCAAAGCCAGTTTTGAGCAGGGAAAGAAATTGTTCGATGAAGGACGATACGAAGAAGCGGTTGAAATTCTGAGAGCCAGTCTGAAGAACCGGCCGTCCAATGAGGAGGCCAAAAAAGCCCACTTCATGATTGCTGAGAGTTACTTCCAAAACAAGGATTATGCCTCAGCAGCGCTTGAATTTGCTGAGTACAGAAAGGCGCATCCCAAAGAAGTGAATGTTCCCAATGCAATTTACCGACAGGCTCAAAGTTTCAGGAATATGGGCAAGTCTAAGGAGGCGCGCCTGTTCTATCAAGAACTGCTCGAGCGGTACCCTAAGAATGTATTGGTTCAAAAGGCCAAACTCGAAATGAAACGTTTGAAATAGCGCGTTTGTCTCCCCAGCAAAATGCAAAGGGCGATCGATCCTGCTAACCACAGCGGTGCGGAATCATTTTCGTTCTCATGAGCAGCCGCGCAGCTCATGCTGGCTTTCTCGGGAACGGTACACAGCGACGGCGAAAAGCCCACCTTGGAGGCACTTGAACCGCCATAGGCTGAATTGAGACCAAGGAGATCATTAGGATGGAGAAACCGTTTCTTAAATTCGTTCGGAGAGGCTTCAGCAGCCATGGTCGCGTCGAGATCTTTAGGATCTTGTTCATGTCCTAAGCCCAGAATATGTCCAATTTCGTGCGTGACTATATTTTGGATATCGTGCTTTCCCGGTTCGTCGGTTGTCGTGAAAGAATGGTCGACGGCGTTCAGCAATATGTCGGCATCGAGGATGGTACCTGCTTGAGCCGAGGGGCCCGCAATATAATAATTTCGTGTGATGGCGATTGCGCCCCGGTCAAAAGGCCAACCCGACGATATCACTATGATCTTATTAATCCCGTCATTTTCGCTAACGGTGTCTTGGACGCATCCCAGGCTATGGAATTCGGTGATGGTTTCGGGAGCGTCACGCCATGTCTTAAAACTGGCATCGATCGCGGTGACAGCTGACTCCAACGCTCCAAACGAACTTGAAGCAATCGCATACGTGACCGGGAAAAAAGAATGCTGCCAGTAAAGATACGGACCGTCTCCTTGTCCGTTACTGCCGTCTGTCCGGTTACGTGAAAAGTCTCTCTGAAGGGATAGGGGCTGCAATCCGTATTCGAAGCCGGTCACTGAAAAAACATTACCGGTCACTCGGTTGAGATAGGCTTTATAAATTTTATGAGTGCGGGGGCGAGGCAATCCAGAAAGGAAAATGCCCTTTCCATCGATTTCACCACCCCTTCCCGTTATAGATATTTCGTCGCCAACATGGACAAATGCATTGCCGTCATCCTTAAAGGAATGAATTTTGCTTATGCTTGCTCTAGCGTAAAACCGAGCAAGAAAACGAGGATCCTGCTCAGCTTTGACCTCTAATATTTCAACATTGGCGATGAGAATGGCGCTGTTAAGTTGAGCTTCGACAGCTGAACGTAAGACGGTGAGAGCAGACACTGGATCGCAAGTCATTATCATGACTAAAAGAAAAAGAAGATGCTTCATGCCGTATGTTTTATTGTACCTCATATTGGCTTGGCCAAGCAGACCTGCACAATCTAATCACTGCGTAAGTCGCTGCGCACTTACACGCCTCCACTCATGAATGGATGTTGCGCAATGTCTTGTAATTGGAATTAAAGAACTTTCTTTCGGCGGACGCAGAAAATGTTGACCCGCCTAAGTTTCGAGTCAGGATTGAGCGTAGGACGCTACGCGATTTTGCGATCCTTGCGCCAACGCGACACATTAACATAAGCAATTACATCAAATATTTTCAGATAGATAGCTCAAGAGCGGTCCCCTTGAACAGTCGGTACGGATCTTGCTCTATGGGGTACACATGCGCGCAGCCTGTGCAAGCTCTTCGGGAGTGTCAGTTCGCCAGAGACCCCTGCCTGTACTTATTTTGTCTCGACGTCGTTCCTTGCCGCACTGGGAAAGAAAATTCTACCACGCGTTAATGGGGATATCTTGCTTTTGGGCTTATGCCTATCTGATCGATCGACAGACTGCCCTGTGGCTTCTCGTTACGTTGGGAGGGTCTTTAGTTACTTTTGATGCTCTTCGCTTTTACTGGCCTAAGGTGAATCGTGTCGCACTTCGTGTGTTTGGCAAGGTGATGAGAAGAGAAGAACTGAAGAGTCTGTCCGGTAATAGCTTCTATATTGCTGGTTTGGCTCTCATTGTTTGGCTTTTTCCAAAACCCATTGTGCTCCTTGCTGTCATCTTTCTCGCTGTAGGAGATCCGGCAGCGGCCATTATTGGAACTCTATACGGAAAGCGCCGTCTTATTGGCAAAAAAAGTCTTGAAGGAGCCCTTGCAAATTTTGTTGTTTCTGGAGCTGCCACAATGGTGGTGGCACTTGCTTACTTCAAGATGCCCATCAGCTCAAGTTTCGCCCTTGCTTTGGTTGGCGCGTTTGTTAGCACGATTTCCGAGTTGTTGCCCATTCCGTTAGATGACAACTTTACAGTCCCCGTTGTTGGGGCTTGTCTACTCGCTACGCTTAATAGCTTTCTCCACTTTTTTTCGTAGGTGTCTGTTTATTCAAGATGCAGATCAGGTTTTTTGTGCCGTGCGCACTGTGTGTTGAGCTGATTGTGCGTGCTGGGGCTTGAATCCAGTTGATCAAAATACAGTGCGATAGCTTGAACGGTAGCGGCAATGTCTGAATCCGAACCGCTTCTCAGTTCAAGAAGTAATGACCAAAGTCCATGCTTAAGAAAGGCGTAATCCTCATAAGTGCCTTCAGCTGCATAGACGACATCCGTTGAGGTGCCGTAGCGGTAGCCGTTCAGGCGTGCTGCTTTCGATGTCATTTGTTCGAATTGGTTGTGGTCCAGGCAATGTGTGTTTTCGACGTTCATTCCCCACGGATAGGTAAGCGTGCCGATGTATCCATGAACGGTGATGGAACCCGAAAAGACGCGACTATTTAGCAAACTCATCAGCAGCCGAATGCTCTTGAGAGCGCCTCCTGGATTGCTTGTGCATGGGCCCGGGTAATCTCGATTGGGATCGACGCCGTGTTCGTACCGATTGTTGGCGTTGTAGCCGCTGACGTTAAGCACTGGGATCACGGCCCATTCGGTTTGTGCAAGCTGGCCCCTCCACAGTTCGTTACTCGAATAGCGTCTTATGAGATCTTCGACAAATTTCATGGTAAACGCAGTGGCTTTTTGCTCGTTACCGTGATGTGTGGATACAATAACGTTTGCAACTTTTGCTGGATCAGAGGCCTGGGGCGTGGTGCTGATGCGCATCGCCAAAATTTCCACACCTTCATCGTTTTCACCCATGGAAAAGAGAGCGACCCGCTGCGGATAGAGTTGCTGCAGGGCTTGCATTTGCGTCACTACCTTTTGATAAGCTCCAGTGGGCGGAACTGAACCCATGACGGTCAAGCAGAATAGGCAGTTTATAAACCAAGCTGGCAATGCGTATTTCATGCAGTTCCCCCCATCCCTGTGCCGGCCGTCCTGGCCCGGGCGTTAAAGTTTTTTTCCTGTCAATTTTA
>JACQOU010000257.1 GCA_016207775.1 Deltaproteobacteria bacterium | reverse complement strand
AGTATATACAATGTAGATACTGATGCGCAAGGAAATCATGATAACTGCAGGAAATGATTATGCTACAAGTTCCATCAATGGTCTTATTGGTTGGATGGCTTTTTTGACAAAATACCACTTCGTCAGCCGACCAAGCTACCACATTGCTAGTCGACAGCTGTCCACTTGCGAAACCGTCGCAATCCAAATCTTTTTTGAGGCGTTCAGAAACCCTTACTTTCTATAATGTGTTATTTCTTCTTCAAGTAAAGCCCCCCATTAGGCCCTCCACAATGATCTTCAAGCATAATTCCATCCGGAACGCGTCGGAGGTCGATGCGGCAGTTCTTCGGGTCCCGCAACTCCCGAAATTTTGCAACACGTCCGGAAATGCGGGCCACGAAACTCCCCATTAGGTTGCCAGGCGGCGGATACGTCTTAGCGTCAAGATTTCTAAGGTCTACGCTTAAATCAGAATCAAATTGTTCGATCGTCATCACGTGATTGCCGCCCACCCACTTATACTGTCCCGCCCAGGATTCACTTGAGGCAACCCTCTGTTTGCCAACGGTCGAGTAGGATACAAGACAAAGGACCAGTTGAAGATAGCCAAGCAGGCGTTTACTTCTCGAATTCGATCTCACCGTTTAGGCCTCTTTCGTGGTTTCTTTGCTTCGAGATTGTTGATCAATTCACCGTCAGGCCGTGTGCGAACATAAACGGAGCCATTTTCCTCTACGAGAACGGCGTCCACCCTTCCTTCCTCGATAAGTTGAATGGCCTCAGCCTTGGACTTCCAGCCCCAATTCTCAATCTGATAAGCGATTATGGCGTTCCTCTTATTGGTTCTGATGTCGGTAATGGACTTCGCGTAGAAGCTCTCTTCGCTACCGGGTTGGAAGCCCTCGATTTCTTGTACTGCACTGGCGAGCTTTGCGAGTTCCGCATCGGAAAGGTCCTTGAGCTTCCGATCTAGATTGAGTGCAGTTTTTTGGCGAAGTATTTTTCGATAGCGTACAGGATCATTGCGGTCTTTCTTGGGTGCGTACGAGCTAACCATTTCGAAGATAGTCTTTTCTCGGAAATCACTCCTCCTAAAGAGCCGTAGTAATGCGGCTTTTCCCTCCTCATAACTGGGAAAAACGGCAAACCCAGAAATGCTACCAATCGCCCCGTGGATACGCGAGTGCGTCCCCGACTTAATATTTCCGGGGTTATTGTTGCGCCATGAGCGAGTACCCCCACGTTTTACTAGGCGCTTTTTACCATCAACGTAGACGACGGTTAGACCTCTTCCCTTGAAAGCGCTAGAAAACATGCCTTATTTTATTTCCAGTTCGCTCAAAGGCAAGATCCTAACGACTTACTAGCAAGTTATTGAGATGCTCAGTCATTGTTGTGGAGGGGCCTTGAAGTTGCGGAATTTCCTGGTTGTCTCGATACGGCGGGCTAATGTCCGAAAACCCGGACACTGCGGCGCGTGTCCAATTTGCACTACAATGCCTTTTGAAATTTCAGGCTCTTGATCCTCGTATCAATCAGATCATTTATCCGCTTGGGGATCTTGGCATTGGGAAACTGGGCGTGAACCTGTTCGGACAAGGATTTGTAATGAGCTAGTATCCTATCGACCACACCTTGCAATCGCTTCTTGAACACATACTGTTTTAGACCCAATTGCGTTTCGAGCAGTTCAATCTGATTCTTCCCGATTTTAGAGAACTCATCTCGGTCACCTATCCTGAAAGAAAAACTCGGATCGAGGCCTTCATAGATGGCGGTCGACATGAGGTCATAAAATGGCGCCAGTAGGTACTTGGACTTCTGATGGAGAAGCAGCGAGACGTTCTTGGAGTGGGAGTCATTGTTGCCGATGACCAAGTTGAAACAGACCCAATCCAGTAATCGTTCCATGCTGCTGTAGCGGTGGGCTGCGGAGACGTGCTCCCTTACGAACTCGTAGTTTTGTTTCAAACTGGGACCACCTCGGACTTCGTACTTACTTTTGCTAGAGATGCCCTGAGCCTGGCAGAGATCCTGCTGATGGATCCGGTGTACGGAACCGTCAGCCTTGCTAGTAGCTCGGTCGTATCGTTCGATGACAAAAAGCGGGTGGTCCCCGTCAATGACCTGACAAGAAGGGATCTCAAGCCCCACAGCTTTGGCGAGCTGCATGCAGTAGTATTCGTTGTAAACGGACTCCTTCACTCCCCTCCGCCAGATAGGCACCTTCACGATATGCGTAGTGGGATGCCCATTTTTGGGAAGGTAGAACTTCCCGTCCCTCAAGACCGCAGGGAACTTATCCTGAGCACCCGCGAGGGATAGGTACCCTGGACTTGTTTCTGAAATCACCTCTGCAACCGAGAGCCTTTCCTCAATCGCCGCGTGGATCTTTTTCATGTCGATGGAAACCAGTTCTAGGGGACCAGCGGGTGCCTGGTAATCTGGTTGTTTGGTTACGATAATGGCACCCGCGCAGTCGCGGCCAAACTCTGCCAGAAAATCAAATACCCCGGATATTTTGTAGGCCGTCTCCAGTTCTTTTCGTACATCTCCTTCTGGGAGTAGGTTCTCAAAAAACGAGAGAGTTACTTTATTCCCAAACTTCTCCTCCTGCTGGACGGGCATGGAAAGGCTAATCGCAAACGCATTTGGATCTTCACGCCAGGATTTCTCGTATTCGAAGGAATAGACGTCGTCGTTGTCCTTTGTAAGCACCCCAACTTTCTTGCTTTCGAAGTAGGCGTAGAGTTTCTTCATCAGTCCTCCATCTTGATCACGATTTTGAAACCCAGCATCTTCCCGAGCTTCAGCAGAGTGGAGAGGCGAATGCTTTTCTCGCCCATCTCGATTTGGCTGATCCCGTTATGGGAGAGGTCGCAGAAGTCCGCTAACTGCTTCTGCGTGATTTGGAGTTCGTTCCTTCTGTTCTTAAGAACCTTCCCGAGCTCAGTCTCGCTCTTGATAATTTCGTCTTTCATCTCTAGCCTCAATTCTCACTATAGTGAGAATACACTGCTGGCCGTTTAGAATCCAGGGGTTTTTCTCACTATAGTGAGAATATCGGTGCGTTTGAGGCTAAGATTGAGGAAATTCTCACTTTAGTGAGAAATAGATATCTACACCATGAATTTCCAAAAGAGGGCTCTGAACTCATCCCATTTTAGACTGGTTTCCTTTTCCCGGTAATTTTTCTCCACACCCATGCTACGGGATCATAGTAGCGGCTGACGAGCCTTTCTTTCAGGGGAATAATCGCATTGTCCGTAATACGAATACTTTCAGGGCACACGTCGGTACAGCACTTGGTAATGTTGCAATACTCCGTTCCCAGGATGTTCTTTGCCGCCTCCAAACGATCCTCCACGTCGTGCGGATGCATCTCAAGACCGGCCAGACGCACAAGAAACCGGGGGCCTGCAAAAACATCTTTTCGATTGTGATCACGAAGCACGTGGCAAACGTCCTGACAAAGAAAACATTCAATGCATTTGCGGAATTCCTGCACTCTGTCGACGTCATACTGCTGCATTCTCAGAGTCCCACCCTGTTGAGGCTTGGGATGAAAGGCTTTAATCTTCCGATTGACTTCATAGTTCCAGGAAACGTCGTTAACCAAGTCCTTAATGATCGGAAATGTTTTTAATGGCTCGACAATAATATCCCCTTGGTACCGGTCCATTCTCGTCATACACATCAGTCTCGGCTGCCCGTTTATTTCTGCGCTACAGGAACCACACTTACCCGCCTTGCAATTCCACCGACAAGCGAGCTCGTTATCCTGCTTGGCTTGTATCTGGTGAATCGCATCGAGTACAACCATTCCCTCACACGTTTCAACTTCATAACTTTTCAATGTGCCCAACTGTCGGTCCCCGCGATAAACTCTGAGCACCGCCCTCGATCTCATGACGGCTCCCCTTCGACAAGCTTTCTCAAATCCTCCGGAATTTCTGGCAGTGGTTGCTGCTTCACGTGCATCTGCCCGGCTTTTTCGTAAATTGTCACATTGACCTTAGCCCATTTTGACTCGCTTTTTGGAAAATCAATCCGGGTATGGGCACCGCGGCTCTCCTTTCGTTCTATGGCTGCCAAAATGACCATTTCAGAGCCCACCAATAAGTTCATCAGGTCGAGAGCTTGATGCCAGCCCGGATTATATTGCCGATTACCGCCCGCACGTACGTGAAGAGCCCGCTCCTTTAATGACGATATTTTTTTTCTCGCTCGCACCAATTCTTCTTCAGTGCGAACGATACCCACCCAATCTTGCATGACCGTTTGAAGCGCCTCAGTAACCGCAAAGGGGTTTTCTCCTTCCGTTCGGTCAAATGGTGCCAGCATTTCCCGGCACAGATTTCGAGCAACCTGTTCATCCACGTTGGGAAAAGCATTCAATGCTTTCGCATATTCAGCAGCACTTGCACCTGCCCGTCGTCCAAAAACAAGAAGATCGCTAAGCGAGTTACCGCCTAACCGGTTAGCTCCATGCATTCCTCCCGCGCACTCACCTGCTGCGAACAACCCGCTAATCGTCGACTGGGCAGTCTCCGGATCCACTCGAACGCCTCCCATGACGTAATGAGTGGTTGGGCCAACCTCCATCGGTTGCTTTGTGATGTCCAGATCACCCAGTTCCTTAAACTGGTGGTACATGCTGGGTAGCTTGCTTCTTATTTTCTCCGCAGTCCGCTGAGTGGCAATATCCAGAGACACTCCGCCATGTGCGGTCCCTCGCCCTTCTTTTATCTCTTTAACAATCGCTCGCGAAATCACATCTCTGGTAAGAAGCTCTGGAGGTCTTCTCGCAAGTTTATCCCCAATCAACCACCGCTTCGCTTCGTCCTCGTTCTCTGCAAACTCCCCTCTAAACATGGCCGGAATATAGCGAAACATGAACCGTTCCCCTTTGCCATTGAGCAAAACACCTCCCTCACCTCGGACGGCTTCAGTCACCAACGTTCCTCGAATACTTGGAGGCCAGACCATTCCAGTTGGATGGAATTGAACAAACTCCATGTCGATAAGCTCAGCACCGGCCACATAAGCCATTGCATGCCCGTCCCCCGTATATTCCCATGAATTGCTCGTCACTTGCCAACACTTGCCGATTCCACCCGTCGCCAACACGACCGCTTTGGCTCTAAAAAGCGCAAATCGACCCGTCTCTCTCCAGTAGCCGATCACTCCGGATATGCGGTCTCCGTCTTTTAGAAGACGGTAGGCCGTAAATTCCATATAAACTTTAAAATCTTGTTCAGCACTGTGGTCCTGCAACGAGCGAATCATTTCCAACCCGGTACGGTCTCCCACATGAGCGAGCCTGGGATAACGATGCCCCCCAAAGTTTCTCTGGTTAATTCTTCCGTCGGAAGTGCGATCAAACATTGCTCCCCACTGCTCAAGCTCCATCACTCGTGCAGACGCCTCCATGGCATGTATTTGAGCCATGCGCCAGTTGCCAAGCAATTTTCCACCACGCATAGTGTCCCGAAAGTGTGCTTGCCAATTGTCCTGTGCAACATTGTTTGCCAAAGCAGCCGCAATGCCACCTTCCGCCATTACCGTATGCGCTTTTCCGAGAAGAGATTTACATAAGAGACCGACATGAGCGCCCATCGCATGAGCCTCAATGGCAGCCCGAAGGCCAGCACCACCCGCACCGATTACAAGAACGTCATGCTCAAAAGTCTCAAACACCCATCACCTCACAACAACTTGAAATCAATCCAGACCCCCATCGAACACAGACGGACATAGAGATCAGCAAATCCAACCATAAAAAGGCTGGTCCAAGCCCACACCATGTGGAAGTGATTGGCTCGACTTAAGCGTTCCCAAATTCCATGTCGCAACTTGCCCATGGGTGCACACGAAAAACAGTCCAGTTTTCCTCCGACTAAGTGGCGAAGGGAATGGCAGGAAAGCGTATAGCCGCTAAGTAGAACAGTGTTCACTAAAAGGACTAACGTTCCTACACCAACCCCAAACTTTCCGCCAAAATTAAATGCACGAAGCACATCAAGCCAAAGCGGGATGAGAATGAACAGGGCAAGATACAAAAAGTACCGGTGAACATTCTGAAAAAGCCAGGGAAGTTTGGCTTCCCCATTATAAATTCTATTCGCTCGCTGATCACCTACGGAACAAGCCATCGGGTGCAGAAAAAATGAACGATAATAGGCTTTGCGATAGTAGTAGCAAGTGATCCTGAAACCGCCTGGTATCCAAAGTATTAAAAAGGCGGGCGACCATTTCCACCAGTCCACGATCAGCTCAGGGGAGTAGAACGGGGATAAGT
>JACQOU010000256.1 GCA_016207775.1 Deltaproteobacteria bacterium | reverse complement strand
CTAAAAGTTTCTCCTAGGAGAAACTTTTAGGGTCGATTTGATATGATTCTTTTGTCAGAATCATTCTTTGCGTGATGTTTCTCTTCGGAGAAAAAGTCTCCTCCTCGGAGAAAATTTTCGGATGCGTCAATAATTGCAAGAACTTGAAAAAGCAGCTTTTAGAAACGAAAGCCAGTGCGTAGGCACAAAACAAGAGAATTTGGTTGAGGCGGGACCAATCAGGGATCGGGACAGTACCAGCTTTCGGCTCAGCAATGGCTAAGCCGTCAGTTGGTGCAGGTAGCGGAACAATCGTTCCGCCACCAGGCCCAATACCGCTAGCCACTTCAGCACTTTCGAGAGGGAAAAGGCGTAAAATGAACCGCGAATCGTAACATCCACCGTTAGAATCGAATTTCGTTTTTTCTGGGCCATATGACCTCCTCGCCCAGCAGAGCCGGAGGCGATAGAGCGAGGTCAGATGGACCAGCAGAAAACAAAGATACAGGAGGATAACAGGACAGAAGATACAAGTTAGAGCAATACTTCCTTGTTGGTTCTATTTCTTGGATTTCGCTGCTTTGACAACCTTGTTTACAAACCCAAGGCAGCACTGCCCACTGGGGTTCGTAATTTCACAGGCACAGAGTTTTTGTTTAACGTAACTGCTAATTCGTGCTGGAATCGTCGAATCTCCCAATTTGTCTATTTCTGACTGGATGTCTGACTTTCTGAAGTTGAAACAATGGCACACCGGGAAGTCCGACGATTTTCCAAATTCCTTGAGACCAGCCTGTTCAGTGAGATGTTCCTTCAAAATCAAGCTTCCACCATCCCCGAAATAAACCACCTCACAGTCCGGATCGTTACAGAAACGATACGTCTGATTGCCGTCGATAAGATACTGGTACTTCCCTTGCACTTTGAGATAGACAAGCTGCTTTTTAACGGGACTTCCCTTACTTCCAGTTCTTGGGCAGGTGAATTCCATCGCTGTCTTCTTTATGATGCAACAGTCACTCATGGCATACCTCACTTGGGACAAGGATTTTTGTTAGAAGCATCCACATACGCAATGTAACCTCTCGACTGAATTGCCTTGATAATCTTACAGTCGGTATCTTTACCGAATTCCTCGGGGGCAAATTGCATCATCACCCGTCCATTCTCGTGGCTGACCGACAAAACATTTTTGCCGAAACCAGCTCCTTTTAGGGAAAGTTTGATGCCTGCCTCGCATCCACCGCAGGTCATTCCTTCGACCTGATACGTTCTGGTAATTTCTTTCGGATTATCTGCCGCCCTTACTTCCTTTCCACAACATGGACCGAGGCAGGCAATTACGGACAACATTGTTAATAACCTGATAACTGAGTTCATTTTTGCCTCCTAAAAGAGCCAGCCAACATAATAAGGAAACAGAATGCCCAGCGTTGCTATTGCAGTAGCGACCCATAGGATACCTCTGGTTCTTTTTACGTTTTTCGAGACTGCACAAGTTCCCTTGTCGCAGTCAGGGTTTCGATACGAGAAATAAAAGCCCAAACCTAGAAGGAGATAAGTCGCAAGAACGAAAACGAATCGGTATTTTTCAAATAGTACACCGGCACCAACAGTTCCGATCCCTGCCACTGCCACTATTATGGGTAAAATGCAACAAGTTGAGGCAAGCAGAGCTGAAAGTATCGCGCCAACGGCGGTAAGGAGTGTAATTCTTGATTGGTTTTGTGTCGGTTCCATAAATTACTCCTTAAGACGATCAAGAAATGGGCAGCATTCAGAAGCATCTCGGTCCTTGCAGTCCGCTACTAGTTTTTCAAGCGCCGTCTCCATTTTTCGAAGTACACTGATTTTGTCGCGAATAGATTTCAGTTTCTCCTCCGCCTTTTTTCGTACGCTCTCACAACCACTGGCCGACCGATAACGGAGACTCATCAAGGCTCTTATCTCAGCCAACGTGAATCCGAGTGCTTGAGCCTCTCTGATGAATCGAATTTGCTTAAGGGAGCCCTCATCATACAATCGATACCCTGACCGCTTCCTTGCCGTTGGTCGTAGAAGGTTTTGACGTTCATAAAAGCGGATTGTTTGAATGTTCACGTTTGCAAGTTTTGCAATCTCTCCGATTTGCATCTCAAAACCCTCCAGCTCTTTCATTATAAGCCTATACTTAAGTATAGACTCAATACCTGATTTTTCCTTAGCCTTTCGCCCTTTTGCGCGCTACAAGTCAGCGAAGCTATGCGGCTGGTAGGCAAGGTTCGGTGGAGAGCACTATTAATGATAAGTAAACACTTAAGAGTTCGGCGGCTTTCATGGCGGGTTTTGCTGTATTTCGACTACTTCTGGGATTGCAGCTAAGCGTGGAAGCAATTCTTTGTGATGCTTATGTGCGTTACAATAGCTAAACCTTATTTGTACCATTTCATTTGTAACGGTTTTAAGTCTCGCATCTGTGGGTATTTGATACTCATCCAAAATGTCATCAACTTTGATGCTTGCCTTACCTTGCGCAGAGTCAAAAAAGATGCCGGCTGTGGCCATCGTACAGGGACCCAAGTAACGCATCTCCAATACGCTCACCAGACCAACGACGACAAAAATGCAGGCGGTTAGACCAATGCCCGCAAAGGGATACCCGGCGCCTATGACCATACCAACCGCGGCACAGGCCCAAATAGTAGCTGCGGTGGTAATTCCTCGAACTGTTCCCGTGCCATGCAGAATGGATCCCGCTCCAAGAAAGCCGATACCTGCAATAACCTGAGCGGCAATACGGCCGGGCTCCCCTTCTACAGTTACTGAGAGAATTGTAAATACAGTGGAGCCGAGCGATACCAGACACATGGTTCGCAGCCCGGCCGGCTTTTTCTTCTTTTCCCGTTCAATGCCGATAATCGCTCCACAAAGCATGGAGACAAACACAAGCAGCACGTTAGCGATTGCCGGAGAAAAGAGCTGACGCCAATTATTCAAGAAAAGAGACATTCAGCTTTTGCCGAAAAGACATCCTTCAGCTGATTATTTAGTTCTTGTGAGCCGTGCAGGATCACTCAGGTTTCTTTTCTTCTTCTTGTCCCTTATCTTTCATCCCGCTGCAGGAACCTTCCTTGGTCCCTTTCTCATCCTTTTTTCCGCTACAGGAGCCTTCCTTCATCTTTTTCTTATCTTTCATCGCACCGCACGAACCACCAGCGCATGATCCTTTCTTCATCTTCTTTTTTGTTTTCATTTCCTGCTTCTGAGGAGTTGGATTGTCATCAGCAGATGCAATAGAACTCGTCATGGTTGCGTAGCTCGTCGCCAAAAACCCGGCGATAGTAAGGCCGGAGAACAGTTTCTTTTTATCCATGGTGTATCCTTTGCTGCACAAATTTACTCGCCCCCCCAGCGGTAAATTTGTTTATAGGTAAACAACTGTGGGGAAATATTATTTAGTATATTCACAATTTGCAAAATTGCATATATTTTTATGCGGCCCCGTTCATTACTTAGGGTTGAAGGACTTTGTGCTTTGTACCATAATGAGTTAGGTTCACTTTATTGACGGTATTCTATGCATTGTTATTTTGCCATCAGCAAGGTTTGTAATCTGCGGTGCCACTATTGTTATGTGCCCGAATATAACAAAAATCAGCAGACCGATTATGACAAAAAGGCTCTATTGGCTGTCCAAAAATTTATACACAAAGTTGACAAAGAAAATTTTCACCTCGAAAGCGTAACCCTTCACGGTGCTGAGCCAACCATTTTATCTGCCAAGGCACTTGGAGAGACAATCAACCTTTTCACATCACCAACGAACCAAGACGTCAGGATACAATCTAATGGGACGCGCCTTACCCCTAAATATCTGGACGATCTCCTTGAGGTCATAAAAAATCCAAACCGGCTGTTTGTGGGCATCAGCATGGATGGGAGCGCTAGCATTCACAACTCTCAGAGAAATAACACGTGGGATCTTATCACTAGAAATATTATGGAACTGCGGGCCAGGGGCTTTGAGGTCGGACTTTTGGCAGTCATAACCCGCCAAACTCTCAATCATCTTCGGGAATTTGGTTATTGGGTCGAGTACATGAAACCGCTCGTCCGTGGCATAACGTTAAAGATGGGGGAACATGGCTACGGCTTAAATGCCGATGAGAATGCCCGTTTTGGCGAGTGGCTTTTTCAGAGCGGAAACATCAAACACCTTCAAGCGTTCATGCCGGAGCTATGCATCCGCGATGGGAACCAATGCGAGTTTTATGAATTCGACTTCGAAGGTACCTGCTATTCGTGCAATAAGAACTACAATGATACCGGAACCTTTGCAAATTGGTATCAGGACAGTTTCAAGACGATAATAAGAAAGCGGCAATCTCTTTATGGCGCACAACCGGTCGATCCTGAATGTGAAGCCTGTTCTTATTGGTCACTTTGCCAAAGCGGCTGTCCACTGAGCCGTGAAAAAGGCAAATCGGTCGATTGCCTTGTTAAGAAACATATCTATTCAAAACTAGAGCAGATAGGGATCTCGAAGGAGCGCTTTTTTGCCATTGAACGGCAATCCACCACATTAGCAATAGTGCGTTCTTCGTTCCCCCTCCTTTTTTCAGGCATAGATAAGACTCAAGGAAACAACCTGTTGGAGGATTTTGAGCGCCAAAATGGAATTCACTCGATAGGAGTGTCTGATATTCCTGCGGCATTTCTTGCATTTCTAAAAGAACAAAACTCCAATGAACTCTCAGCCTTCTTTCTGGAACTGGCGGATTATGAGCATGCCGTCTTAACCCTTCGGTCGCAGCATACTGAAATAAAGCCTCACGATTCATTTTCAGGGGATGTTCTTTTGTCTGATGTTCGGCCCGTCTTTAATCCGTCAGTGACACTCAGAAATTTTAGCTATCCCGTTCATACTGTTACACAAGCTAGGAAGCGAAAATTGAAAACCCGCAAGACCGAGCTTCTTCTCTGGCGCAAGCCCGAGGGTGTGCGGGTTTTGGCGCTCAACGCAATGAGCGCACGTCTTTTGAATCTTTTCCTAAATGATTCTTCACTAACGGTTGGACGGGCTTTGGAAAAATGGCCAGCGCCTAACGAAGCACTTGGCATATTAAAAACTTTTTATGAGGGTTCAATTATTATCTCATGGGCATCAGCCATATAAGCCATGAGCATAACCATTAGGAGTTTGGGAGGGAATATATGATCTTGAGATGGCACCAAACGTTTATCCGTGTCCTAGCCTCTTTACAATCACCTTTCCTCCTTGTGATCCGCCTTTATTGGGGCTGGCAGTTCATAATAACCGGCAAGGGAAAGCTCGAAAATATTCCAAAGATTATCGAGTTTTTTAAATCTCTTGGAATTCCCCTTGCGGGCCTTAACGCGTATCTTGTAGGAACCACGGAGTTAGTCGGTGGTTCACTGCTCCTATTGGGGTTGGGAGCACGCCTCACTGCTATACCTCTTATTATCGCAATGACGGTTGCCTATCTCACAGCTGATCTTGACGCCACAAAAGCCTTATTTTCAGAACCAAATCTTTTTGCCCAAGCCGCACCTTTTCCTTTTTTGATGACTTCGCTCATCGTATTGATCTTTGGGCCAGGAATGTTTTCAGTTGATACGCTTATCGGTAGGATACTCAAGAGAAAGCATCATTGAGTTGTGCGCAAGCTCATGTGCCAAGCCTCACCGTGTGGTCTCGAAAGACTTTGAGTGTTTCTGATTTTGGATCAGCGAGCAGATCGTTTATGCACCCGGCTTCCACAACTCGTCCTTTGTCGATAGAAATGGCGGCTCTGCATAAAGTTATCGCTTCAATGGGATCGTGGGTAACCAGAACCATGGTGAGATTCTTCTTTTCGGCGAGTTCTGCCAGCTCATCCAGCAATTTAAGCTTGGTCAAAAGATCCAGGCCTGAAAACGGCTCATCGAAAAATAGGAAAGACGGCTCTGCCGCAATGGCTCTAGCCAATGCGATTCGTTGTTGCTGACCGCCAGAGGCCAAAGCGGGCCTCCTCTTAGCAAGCGCCTCAATTTTACATACCGCCAACGCTTCCAGTGCACGAGCCTTCGCTCCTTGTCGAGACATTTTTTTGCCGGATAATCCCAGAAGAACATTTTCAAAGGCGGTGAGATTGGGCCAAAGCCCAAGATCTTGAAAGACCATTCCGATTTGGCGACGGTGAGGGGGAGTGACAACGCGGCCAGGCTCGGAAATGATCTCGCCGCCCAAAAGAATCACGCCATCCGAGGGAGCATCGAGTCCAGCGAGTAACCGCAGGAGCGTTGATTTTCCGCAGCCCGACGGTCCAATAATGGCCAGATGTTCACTCTGTATTATCGAGAACGAAACCTCAGTCAGCGCTGTAAAATCATCAAAACGCTTTGTCACTTTGCTTAATTCAAATCCAAGAGTCATTGAAATCTACTCCATCGAGTGAGTTGGCAGCCAGCAGCTAGGAGCAAAGCCGCACCCGCAATGTAAAAAAAGCACAGAGTCGCGACTAGGGACTCTGGTGCGTTTGCCATGACGGTGAATATCGCTATCGGCAGAGTATCCGCTCCGGGTGGCCGAAGCAGAAGTGCAATACTGACACTCGCAGTGGAAAGAAGCGCCACAATGGCGGTTGATATTGTTACAAACGGTATCATCTGCGGCCCAGCCACGCGCCACATGTACCTCGTTATGGGTATGCCGTGTACCGCGGCAGCAAGTGCTGAAGTGGGAGATGTTGTTCCAACACCGCGGATCATGATGATAGCAGCTATGGGTAGAAAACGAAGTGCTGAGATGATTCCTACAACCGTGCGGTCCCTCAGAAAGAAATCCAACGCCGCGGGGGCAGCCGTTCCCCACCGTATTACGCCCAAAGCGCCGAGTTCTGGTGGAAGCGATAAAAGCAAGAACAGTCCAATCACCGCCGTCTGAGCGAGACGGCGCCCCCTTCCCACAGCAATTGCAAGGAGCCATCCCAGAACTGTTGCGAAAAGTCCTGCCAGTATCGCGTAAAAAACGGTATCGCCGATCGTTCTAGTTATCTCGCTCATTGCTAACTCCCATGAAAATCGGGAGAACATCGGAAGGATTATTCCAAGGATCGGGAGCCCCATAGTCAGCGTAACGATTGCTCCAAAGAAAACCGGACCTAACCACCGCACTGTCCTGTTATTCGTAAGAGGAGTCGGCTCAATATCCTTTCCCAAAAGTCTTGGAGCGATACCTGGCACAATGAGTATTGCAAGAGGTAAGGCAATGAATGCGACGATCGCACTGAGAACCAAACACTGGCGGGCAGCAAGCTCAAAGTCATAGAGCGCAGAAAAACTAACGAGGATTTCTGAGGCGACATCAGAAAAGCCTAGAATCTGCCCAGGCCCTGGATCAGAAAGACTGAGTAGTCCCGAGAGACATCCCACAAGAAAAGCCGCTGGAAAGACAGCACGAACTGCCTGTCTGAGCACAAGCCATTCACCACCGACAATCCTTACGCCTTCAGTCTGGCTTTTCGTAAGTCTGCGAGCGGACACAAATGTTACGTACAGCACCAAGGGAAGTCCGAGCGAAGTGAAGGCATAGGTCCCACCTGTAATGCCTGACAACCCAACTCCCAGCTGTGAAAGCCCGATAGCCCAGAGAAAAGAAGGAACAAGAAGAGGAATCGCGATGATCCAAAGAAACATACGACGTCCCGGAAATTCGTACAGTCCCGCGAGAGCGCCCGCCGGAAGTCCAATAAGCACAGATGCAGCTGAAGATGCTGCGCAAACCACGAGGCTATGAGAAAGCGCGCTCGCAAATCCTGGCCCAAGATTTTCCCATACAAATGACGAGGTGCCCGACACGAGAAGCCAGAATAAGGGCAGGTTTGGACAGAAAGCCAGCGCCAGTATTACCCCCGAAAGAATCAAGTGCCATTTCCCAGGTTGCTCTAATTCAACACAAGAAATCATTGTTTATTCTTTGCCACCCATTCTCTCAAGAATCCGCGAGATATCTGGTCCAAGATCGTGCCAAGTTTATTGTAGTCAACATGCATGGAATGAATCTGACTCAGTGGACGGACAATAGCTGAAACCTTGACGCTTGCTCTAAGTGGAATTTGTGCTGCATCACTTTCGGCTAATGCCTGCTCGGCTTCAGCGCTGACCAAATAATCGATAAACGCTCTCCCTGCATCGGGACTCGGGCCATTTCTAATGAGTACCGCCGCATTGGGAATGATTAGCGTACCGATCCCCTTCTCGTCGGCGTAGACCACTCCAACCGGCTTATGATCCCGGATGACCTCATGTGCGTCATCAGAATCTACGAACCCAAGTGCAAAATCACCAGCGGCAACCCGCCGTCGAACCTCACCGTTGGAAGAGAGCATCTTTACGCCATTGATAATCAGACCATCGAAGAATTCTCGTGCTTTCTTGTCACCCAGGAC
Organism: Deltaproteobacteria bacterium; assembly: GCA_016207775.1. Lineage (GTDB taxonomy): Bacteria > Bdellovibrionota > FAC87 > UBA2466 > UBA2466 > JACQOU01. The sequence continues at coordinate 550 of JACQOU010000256.1, read as the reverse complement.
TTCAAAAAGAGCTGCCGCATGCATCGAGGTTGTACCGAAGAGTGGATTGGCCATACATGCTTTGCCCTTAAATCGTGGATTAAGAAGATCCATCACAGATGTGGGCTCGGACCCCTTAGGAATAAGATTGGCATTATACAGAAGAACTCTGGCTCGTGCAGAAAAGCCGATCCAGTAACCCTCAGGATCACTATATTCATGCGGCAAGCCTGCAGAACTTGGGGATTTATAGCTTTGGGCCACACCTTTTTCCTTTAAAATCCCGGCCCGGACCGGGTCGCCGCTCCAGAAGACATCTGCCTGCGGTCGATTTTTCTCAGCAATGAGCCGATTGAGCAGGCCGGTGCTTTTCGTCTCCTCGGTATCTGGAACCAATTTCACGTGAATTCCCGTCTTCTGCTCAAAACGTTTTGTGATCGGCCGAGCGAAAATATCGTCAATGGATGTGTAGACAACCACTTCCTTTGAGACATTTTTAGCGGCAAAACCGTTACTTCCGTTAGCCAGAAAACAACAAAAGAGGAACGCAAACAGGATATACCTTCTCATT
>JACQOU010000221.1 GCA_016207775.1 Deltaproteobacteria bacterium | reverse complement strand
TTAATTTGGTTCCGAGAGCAAAGGACTGGAAAACGGCGGCTTGGTACCGCGCGACACTACGAAAAGATTTTTGAAAACCAGCTCAATCAGGCTCAAAATTCATTCATCGGGAAGAGCTGGTTGCTGTGAAGTCTTTTTTTTCTGCAGCCAAACGCAGCTCTTGCAAAACTTCCGGAGTACTGTCCAGGAACAAATCAATGACCTCAGTTAGGAAATCCTTTTCTCCCGTCGCAGTCAGGGCACGCCAGTTTAACAAGAGCTCTTTATCCAAGGCCTCCGTTGCCTCGTCTCCATTTTGACCAGAAACTTTCCCCTCTTTCCGGGGAAGCGCTCTATCTAAAGCTTGTTGCAGGGCTTCTAGCCGAATAGGCTTTGGCAAGTAGTCGTCCATTCCTGATTCCAAGCAGGCTTCCCGATCCCCTTTTAGAGCATGGGCCGTCATCGCAATAATAGGGACATGACTTTTGTCCTTTTCCCATTCACGGATCCCCCGACTCGCATCAAATCCATCCATCTCGGGCATTTGGCAATCCATCAAAATCGCTTTATAGGGAACCCGGCGCACGGCTGCAATAGCCTCCCTGCCATTGGCAGCCACGTCTGCCCGATATCCGAGCTTGTCAAGCATGCGGACTGCGATCTTCTGATTCACAGTATTGTCCTCAGCTACCAGCACAATCCCTTTGCTGGGCTGGGACTTGCTTTGTGCCGAGCGTGGCTTGAAGGGGCCGAATGGCTTTCTGGAATCCGTCAGAGTTCGCAATAAGGTCCCGTAAAGTTCTGATTGCCGAAGAGGGTTTCTGATCATTGGGCTATTCGCAAATAGGTTACCTCCCACTTCGGCGCTCCGGTTAAACCAAATAAAAAAAGGAAAAGGTCGCCTTCGTTTTCGTTCCTCGTCACAAAATTGAGGAGCTGAGGGATAAGACGTGTCTACAATGAGAAAATCGAAGGTCTGTACGCTATCATTGATCATTCGGGATGCCTCGCTTAACGTCGATGACCTCTCCGAAACCATACCAAGCAGTTGCAGCTGCTCCCCAATCCTGAGGTGAGCACACTCGTCTGGACTAACCACTAAGGCGCGCTTGTTAGCAAGCAAACTAAAAGAATTCTCAAAAAAGATGTCCTGCTGCTTTGTAAAGGAAATGCTAAACCAGAAAAGGCTTCCCTTGTCGGGTTCGCTACTCACACCGATTTTGCCATCCATCATCTCAATGAGCCGCTTACAAATAGCCAGCCCAAGTCCTGTACCACCATATTTTCTGGTAATCGATGAATCGGTCTGGGTAAAAGGACGGAACAAAGATGGGACGGCGTTGGGAGAGATGCCGATCCCCGTATCCCTTACTTCAAACTTAATTTCTATTTCCTTATCGGTATTCTTTACGGGATATGCACGAACAGCCACCTCGCCCTTATCCGTAAATTTGACGGCATTGCCCACCAAGTTTGAACAAATTTGTCGCAAACGGTAAGGGTCTCCCCGTACTGCGGGCGGGATTCCAGGTAAGAAGATATCACTCAACAGAATGCCTTTCTGCCTGACTTGCTCCGAAAAAAGCTCCAAGGCTTCTTCTACTGCATTTCTTGGGTCGAAATCCGTGACTTCGAACTGAACCTTGCCCGCTTCTATCTTCGAAAAATCTAAAATATCGTTAATAATGCTAAGAAGAATTTCTCCGGATCCTCGAATCGTCTCCACATAGTCTTTTTGCTCATGCGAGAGGGGTGTTTCAAGCAGCAAACTTGTCATTCCGATGACTCCATTCATCGGCGTACGTATTTCATGGCTCATGTTTGCCAAGAATTCTGACTTCATCCGAGTGGCACGCTCTGCGCCCTTCCGTGCCTCAACGAGTTCATCAATCCGGTCTGTGACCATGATAATGCCGCTAATTTCCCCGCTTGACTCTTTGAGCGGATGGAGAGCCCAACGCAAATGGATGGGTTTTCCACCATCCAATTCAAAGAGTTCTTCCGAGTTGGATAAGGCTTCGCCTTTAAGGGCGCGATCACAAAGTGGCTGCCACTGTTTGGACAGGCACGGCAAAACGTCATCACTGCTCAATCCAATGATGTTTGTGGACGCAATATTGTAATCGGTTAGCCATTTCCGACTATGCGTAACGTAGCGAAGTTGTTTATCGAACATTGCCATGGCAATCGGCGCTTCAGCGATGATTTGATAAAGTCTTTCCTTTTCACGCACCAAGGCGGCTTCCATCTGCCTGCGCTCGGAAATATCCATGGCCACGCCGATTGTTCCGACAATATTTCCGAGGGCATCACGAGCGGGTGAAAAGATAACATCCAGAAAGGCGCCCTTTCTGGATTGCGTAACAAAATGAATGTCATCTCCAGACAAGGCCTTCTCAAAGTACTCCCTTATTTCAGGTCGATCCTGTGAAAGCTCACCAATGTTTTGACCTAAAATATTGCTCGGTAAGGTTTGCAGTGCCTGCAGACCTTTTCCTTCCACGAGCGTAAACCGACCGCTTCGATCGGTAGCAAAAAGAATAACGGCTACGTTCGAAACAACCGTTTGGAGCCTTTGATTGGTTGCCTGCAAAGCATTGCGGTTGCGAATTTGCTCCGAGATATCACGCAAAGACGCACAGTAAGCACTCTCTCCATCCCAGTAAGTGGAAGTGACTTGGATTTCGAGGGTGAGTGCAGTCCCGTTAAGAGCTCTCGACGAAACCTCCATTTCCTTCTTCGCCGGTTCCCAAGGAAAGGGAAAAACACAACCAACCAGACCTCCCTCACCACTCCCCAAAAAAAATTCCGCGGCTGGATTTGCAAAGCGGATAATCCCCTGCAAATCCACGATAACAATTCCGTCGGAAGTACTCTCAATGACTGTTCTCAGGCGATTTTCAGCCGCCTTCAGTTGTCGACGAATCCGGTATCTTTCAATGGCATAACGTACCGTACGACCAACCAGCGATGGGTTATCCAAATTGTCCTTGAATAAATAATCCTGTGCGCCTTCACGAAGCGTTTCAAGAGCCAATTCCTCTGAGCCAAGACCACTGAGCACTACGATGGGCAAATGAGAACCAAGATCACGCAGTTTACGAAAGCTATCGAAACCAAAACTATCGGGCAGGTTGAGGTCCAGCAAAACAATATCCGGTGGCGTGGCTTTTACATACTGGAGCCCCTCCCCGAAACTTTGTCTTACCTGAAGTTCAAACGGCGGCTCCGTGGACATTTGAGCAAGCGCCTCACGGACAAGACGAGCGTCTCCCGGGTTATCTTCGATAAGCAAGACCTTTACGGTCTCATGGGTCGCTGGCACAACCTCTCCTTAGGGAACTTGCATGCATACCTACTTATGAACTGGTTAGTAATACTTTGCTACGGCCCTTCCGAGCCCGATCCGTTAGTTCCATAACAAACCCCTCTCCATAGGCGGTACGAATGGTTACCGTTTCACTAATGTCCTTGAGTGCTTTTCGGATTTCATGCATTTTCCTATCCAGAGCGTTGTCGCTCACAGAAATGTCTCCCCAACAGTGCCGCTTTAGAGCACTACGAGGCACAATGGTACCTTTGGCCCGTGCAAGGCAAAGCAGGAGGTTGGATTCAGTCGAAGTCAAATACTTCAAACCATTTCGTCCCCTGACGGTGCGATGAATTGTATCCAACGTGATATCGGCAAAATTAAGAGCGCTCTTCGCTTCCTTTTGAGCAAGGTCCTTCAAGCGCGCTTGAAGGCGAGCCATCAATTCCTTGGGTCTTAGCGGCTTACGCAAAAAATCATCCGCTCCTGCTGCAAGAGCAGCACTGACAGCTTCCTCAGTTGGATCAATCGTGACAATGAGAATGGGAGCGTACGGCCAAACGGCCCTCAGTGCTGGCACAATATCCAGACCGCAATCAGCGATTCCCAGGTAAATGTCAACAAACGCAGCTATCGGACTGTACTGCTTCGCTTCGGCAGCAAGTTTTTTAGCAGAACTGTAATGAATGGTCGGCAACCCAGTGGTCTTTTCGATGATCTTGACCACCATCGGATCATCATCGAGTGTAATCGTATAGTCTTTGTTATTTCTTTTAACTATCGTTTCCATTGTTGGCATTCGCATCCCTTTACAGGGATCGCTCCTTCACCCAACCAATGATTTTGATACGTTGGAATCATTAAAGAAAACACAAAAATGAGCCAAAAGTCAACGCGGCGCTCTATGTGTTTGTTATTCTTAAGCTTAACAAAAGAAGCTCTGCTTATTTTCTAGTAGCAGGTGTGAAGATTAGCCCAGCCTTTGTTAGCCCCAGCCTGGGTACAAGCCAGACTGCTTGCTTCATGAATCTCCTGCCTCTATCTTCGCAGACGGATGGATACTGAAAATTTCTTCCGGATAAATGCTGAGGCACTGGGAATGCTTTTTGTGGGCATTACCGACTTAGAAAGAGACAGACGTTTTGACCAATTTACGCAGTGGATTTCGCAGTCCAAGCACGCGGGTATGGACTACCTTGCACGAAATCAATCTTTCCGTTCTTGTCCCACTCAATTGCTCCCAGGGGCTAAGCGCGCAATCATTCTGGCGTTACCTTATGGAAAGCCCAGCCCCATTGAAGAAACCAATAACCAGCCCATCGTTGCCAGGTATGCACAAATTCCAGATTATCACCGATTGCTCAAGCAAAGGGCTACCCAGCTGATCGAAGCTTTTTTCAGGGAAACCGGTAATTGTTTTGCCTTCCGAGTTTGTGTGGACTCAAGCCCCATTTTAGAAAAAGGACTCGCAGAAAAAACCGGCCGAGGTTTCATCGGGAAAAACACATTGTTTATCGATCCCCAATTTGGGAGCTTCTGCCTGCTTGCTGAAATCCTCACCTCCACTCCTTTGCCACTTACGAGGCCAGTGAGCAATCCCAGCAAACACGCTGAGGGATGTGGGACTTGCAACAAATGCCAGATTAATTGTCCAACTGGAGCTCTCAAGACTGCCTACACTTTGGATGCTTCTCGCTGTTTATCTTACTGGACTGGCGTGCATAGCGGTCCTATTCCCCCGGAATTTTGGCCACACCTCGCTCGCTACTACTACGGTTGCGATACCTGCCAGCTAGTCTGCCCGCACAATTTCAGCAAGCAACCTCTCATAGATCTTACGACGCTGAAAATACCTAGCTTGTTTGATACCGCAACCATGGATCCTACTGGCTTCAAACGCTATTTTGGCAATTCGGTAATGACCTATCTGAAAAGAAACGCACTGAGAAGAAATGCTCTCATTGCGATGGCTGTTACGAAGCACAATCGATTGAATGAAGCAATGGAGATTGCAGGAAAAGATGATTCCTATCCTATTGCTGAAACGCTCGACGCCATCAAGTCACTGCGACGACACGTATAAGAATTTTGATGCTTCTCCTGTTGGCTCCGGTTGGGTTTCGTTTGGCCCAACCGAATCCGAGAATTGCAAAGTTATGCTGCCAAACGAAGGGCTAAGAATTGTGAAAAGGCTTGGGACAAGAACATCGAGAAGACATTGCCCGCTTGCGCGCGCGACACAATCCGAGCATTCTTGGTATTGGGCCCGCGCTTGCAGACCCAACCGGAGCCAACAGGAGAAGCATCAAAATTATAATTTTCCGTTCGATGTGGACACAGCTAAACCAAGCATGTCATGATTATTTTTTTGGAGGCCACATGTTAAGAATTCCGCTTTCAATCCTTATTTGTATCTTTTCAACAATCACCTCTTTGGAAGCCGCTGATGGACCATGTTCAGAAGATGCTAAACGCCTCTGCCAGGGAATAGCCGTGGGTGGAGGGCGGATTTTGCAATGCCTTAAGGAAAAACGCCAGCAGCTAAACCCCGCCTGCCGGGCTCACTTAACCCAATGGGAAGCACGCACGAAAGAACTGAGAGAAGTGTGTCAGGGCGACCGGAATGCTCATTGTAAGGACGTTCCTCCCGGAGGAATTATGCAGTGCTTACGGGAAAACGACGCCAAACTTTCCCCTGGGTGCAAGAACGAAATACAAAAGATTAAACAAAGGCAAAGTGCCGGGAAAAAAAGCTAGCGTCTGGAGCCTAGTACATCAACCATTTTGAAATGATGGGTAAAGTCTCCCCCTCTTTGGAGGGTCTGCTCCACGTGGGGTGTACTCAATAATTCCCATACTCTCCAGTTCGTTGCGAATGACATAATTTCTTGCAGCAACAAAGGCTCTTCCCCAGGCAATTATTCGACTCCATGGCCTAGCCGACCAAAAATTCTTTGCCAACGCAGCGCCT
>JACQOU010000220.1 GCA_016207775.1 Deltaproteobacteria bacterium | reverse complement strand
TTCGTGGTAAAGAAGGGATCAAATATTTTCTCCAAATGTTCCTTTGGAATCCCAGCCCCACTGTCTTCTATCTCAATGCGCACCTTATCATCCTGGACAGAAGTGCGAACCCAGATATCGCCTTTACCCTGGATCGCTTGTGCGGCATTGGAAAGTAAATTCATAAAAACTTGATTCATCTGCGACAGGCTGCATTCCACTGCAGGCAGCTCTCCGTACTGCTCGTGTAACTGAATCCGGTCTTTAAACTCTGTAGCCAGCAAACGAAGCGTACTCTTTAACCCTTCATGGATATCTTCGGGACGAAACGTCGATTCGTCCATGCGTGAAAATGTCCGTAAACCCAAAACAATGTCCTTCGTTCTCTTGGCGCCTTCCATACAACTGCGAGTTAAATCCTCCATGTCCTTCAGCACGAAATCAATGTCCATTTCATCTTCCAGTTTTTCAATTTCTGAACGGTGGTTGGGCGCCAAATCGTTGCGCTGCTGACGGTACTGCTCGATGAGTTTCTGTATTCGATCCAGGTATTCCGTTAAATGGTGCATATTGCTGTATATGAAACCAATCGGGTTGTTCAGTTCATGCGCCACGCCCGCCACTATCTGGCCCAGAGAAATCATTTTTGCAGATTGAACCAGATGCCCCTGCGTTGTTTTGATTTCCTGATTTGCTCGGTGCAGTTCCTCCAGTTTGAGCTCAAGCGCTCGTTTTGCAGCGCTGATGTTTCTAGCCATTTCATTGAATGAACGAATCAAGTATTCGATCTCGTATGCTGATTCCACAAAAGGAATTTGCTCAATCCTCCCCGCTTTAATTTTTTTCATTGCCGTGACAAGTATTTCAATAGGACGAACCAGCCTTTTGGAAAATATAAAGATGAGCAAGGACGCGGTCAGGATGAGTAATGCCGTCAAATAAATAAGTGCCACTTTCAGTTTTGAGATAGTGCTATCCAAATGACTCATTGAAAGGAATAAAGCCAAATAACCCCACTTCTTTTCCTTTCCTGCCTGCGCAGGCATGTCATAAAGAAATGCAGCGAAGCGGTTATCGCCGAGCTGGATCATGCTCGGACTTTTGACTCCCGTTAGACCAGGACGAACCAATAAGGAGGCAAACGATTTCACTACTTCCGGAGCCAGCGCGAAACTTGCTGCGACTGGCACAAGGTCGCGGTTAAGAATCACCACATCCGCCTGCCGTCTATTTTTTATGTCTGTAATATCTTTTTGGGCAAATAGGTACTCTTCTTCCAAAATGCCCACCACATCGTTGCCATGCTTTATCAAAGTGCGTGCAACAAAAACGAACCCGCTGAGATCAGGAGTATAAAACCGCTCTATTGTTTGACCTTTTGTCCGGACTTTTTTTAAGCCTTCTTTGGAGATGTAAGGAATGTGTGCTTTGCTGCCAGAAAGTCGGCCTCCTAGATAATCTCCGTCGGCCAGGTAGACACGAATCTGCACATCCCCTCGCACGTTTTCAAGAGCTGCAGTCATCTCAGACGCATTTTTTAACTTAATGGCTCGAATAAGCCTCGAATTAACCGCGTGATTCTTGGATTCTGAGAGCAACTCTGCCTCGAAAGCGTCGATCTCAGCGCAAATGGCATCCTTCACGGAATGGGCGCGGTTGACCAGAGTTTCGTACTGACTATCCTGAAAGACATGAATCGCATAAAAGCTGATAAGAATAGCGGGCAGAATAGAAATTGGCAGGAAATAAATGGATAATGTCGTATTTAACGACCGCATAAAGTAGGTTCAAAACGCGTCAGGGCGAAGCCAGAAGGACGTTGATTAGATTAGAAGTACCAATGCGCACCTAGCCCGGCATACGTCCCATTTGCAAAGCTGACCATTTTGAAAAGGTATTGCGCTTCCACAAAGACTGCTATCCCGATCGGATGCATAAATTGCACGCCAACCGCTGGATAGAAGATGAAAACAGAAAATCCGTCCCTTAGATCTTCACCATCCAGAAACTTATTCGCAAGCACGGAAGGACTTAACTTTTCCTCTTTAGTGCCTCCTGTCCACCACCGCGCCAAACCTGCCGCAAAATAGGGACTTACCCATTTGCCGAGCAGGAGATATTTTCCTTTAACCATAAACGTTGAATAATCAAGCCCCGTACCGATCCCTCCCCCGACGCTCAACTGCTCAGTAATATTAAAATCAAACTCAAGGCCCAGTACGGAAAGGGGACCTGCTGCCGAAAAACCGAACCCAAACCGCTTTTGCATTCGCATTTGCTCCATACTGGACGACATGCCCTCCATAGCGTGTGCTTGCAGCGAAAACAACACAACGATGAGGACGAACGGTTTTATCCCTCGCATGGTTCCCCCTTTTTTTAGTTAAAGCATTTTAAAAAATGCGTGCCCGAATGCCTTCTTCTTGCAGAAACTTTTTAAGTGTCGGCTTATCGATTTCGTAAGCACGTTGGATCATCTCGTAAAGCTTGGCAAAAACTTCCTGTGCTTCCGGCTTGCTCAGCTTCTTGGTCACTCCACGCACATCCGAAGAAATAGCGATCAGATTATCCAGCAATGTAACGATTTTGCGCCGGTCTTCACTCTTAAGAAATTTGTTCATATCTCCCAAAAAGCGATTTAACTGTTGAACGAAATCGGTAATATTTTCCTGATTCTCTTCGAGCAATTCTTGAAGGCGGCCAAAAACCCCGTACCCTTGGGAAAGCAGCTGATCAATTCTGGGCGGATCCACTCCGCGCACTGTACTGCCATCCGCCAAGGGGTTCGCCTCACTCCCTCCCGGACTCACTTCAATGTATCGCTCACCAATGATGCCCGCCATGTTGACGAAAAATTTGGAATCTTCCTTGATGGTTGCCGCAGCTCTCTTGGACACACTCAGCGTGAGGCGCACGACTGCATGCATGGGATTACTGGATCTATCGATAAACTCGATTTTATCCACCTTGCCTACCTTGATTCCTGCCACTCTAACCGGTGAACCGCTTTCTACGCCGCCAGCAAAGCCATAAAGGACCGAGTAATGCACTTCTTTACGAAGCGGCCCAACCACTCCCATCAACCAGCCAAACACAAGCATCAGCACCAATACAAAAACGATAAGACAACCAACAAGAAATTCTTTGCGTGGAAACTTCATGATGGGTGGTGAATGGAATCAGGGTAGTAAATTATGAAATGATAATACATGTCTATTATACCGCGTATAAGGAATACGTTAAAAGAAAATCACTGATTATGATGAGCATAGTGGAGTGAACAACCGCAGCGGTCGTCGCATTGCCGACACCCTCAGCTCCGGGTTTGCAACGAAAACCGTGATGCGAAGCAACCAAAGGGATAATCGTTCCGAACACTGCCGCCTTTAACCCACAGCACAAAAAATCTTCATAATGCGTAAAAATAAACATCGTGTTAAAAAATTGTTCCTGCGGATAGTGCATTTTTAAAGCCGCCATTGCCGATCCACCAAGAATGGCTACGCCCAAAGCTACATACGAAAGGCTGACTGTAGCAAACACGCATCCAAACCATCTGGGCACAGTCAGAAAAGCAACGGGGTCGATGGACAGCTGTCGCAACGCATCGAGTTGCTCAGTCACCTTCATGGTAGCAATCTCGGCAGCTATAGAAGCTCCTACGCGCGATGTCAATAGGAGGGAGGTAATCACAGGACCCAGTTCCCTTAACATCAAGACAGTGGAAAAGGCAGGCACGAGTGAATCCTGCCGTACAACCAGCTTCATATGGTAAGAAAACTCGATGATCAGCATGAGGCTTGTGAACGTAAGTGAAAAGACAATCACCGGTAAACTTTCCACGCCTATGGCATACATTTGATCGATGACTTGTCGGAGTCGAAAATGAGGACGGCCCGACTCAAAAAAAATCCCCACAACGCTTTCGAAAAATAACCGCAAAAAAGCAAAAAGTTCTAACGCAACCGCAATGCATTTTGCTCCAACCGTGTCCATCATAGTTGACCCACTCTGAACCACTCGTAAAAAAAGGCAGAGATCGTCGAAAGCATATAATCCGCGATAATAATGCAGACCAGTGTCTGAACCGCTGTTCTTCTGACCGTAGCCCCCACACCAACCGCTCCCCCTTTGGCGTGGTAGCCCTGGTAGCAGGCAATCGTGGCAATGAGCACCCCAAAGACAAAGCTTTTCACACTGCCCGTTCCCACGCTCCACCAGCTCACCACGCGAGGGATGTTCTGAATATATGTCTGTGAAGAAACATGGAGAAAATAATTTGAAATCACCATCCCCCCACCGATAGACATCATGAGGCCGATTGTTAGAAGGAGAAAACTGCAAATAATGACAGCAATCATTCTGGGAACAATGATGTAAGAGATGGGATTGGTGCCCAGGCACCGGATGGCATCGATCTGCTCGGTAACCACCATGGTAGCTAACTCAGCGGAGGTGTACGCCCCCACTTTGGCGGACAACATAAATGCGATGAGCACGGGGCCGATATTTCGAATCGTTACGGAAGTGGCGAGTCCGCCCAAGAACCCTTCCGCCCCAAAATCCCGAAGCTGAACATGGATCTCTATCGCCATAATGGCGCCTACAAACAGGCCGGCAAAAATAGTCGTCGACAGCGAACGGACACCAACGGCATACATTTGATTTACCATCTGGCGAAAGCTCACCCCTTCCCGAAGAAAGGTACCTACTGAATGAAGCATGAAAAGGAAGGTGCTACCCAGTTCCTCCAAAACCCCTGTGGCCGAATTCAGTGCTTTACTGATCACAAGAGTCTCTCCTTGGCTTCGGAAAGAAACTGCTGAACAAGGGACAGCGGACTCTTCATGAGACTGGAGGGCGAGCCTTCGGCAATCATTCTACCCTGGTCCAAAAAAAGAATTTTGTCCGCTATCGTTAAGGCACAGTGCATGTCGTGGGAAACGACCAACGCGGTTACTTTGAGCTGGCGAGAAAGATCCTGGATAAGTTTATTAATCGCATTCGTTGTGACCGGATCCAAGCCCGTTGTCGGCTCATCAAACAACAGATAACTCGGTTCAACGGCGAGAGTCCTTGCAATGGCTGCTCTTTTTTGCATGCCAAAACTCAGATCTTGGGGGTAAAGCTGCAACACATCAAGCCCGAGGTGCGTGAGCCGTAATTTCTCAACGACACTTTTTTCGATTTTCTCTTCTGAGTCCAGTAGTCCCAACGACCGGATGCCAAACGCCACATTTTCATAAATCGTAAGGGAATCCAAAAGAGCAGGATGCTGAAATACCATGCCACATTTTTTTCTTACTCCCAAGTACCGCAATTCATCCAGCGCGGTCAGTTCTTCATTTTCAAGCCAGATTTCACCTGAATCCGGCCTTAAGAGTCCGACGATATTCTTAAGCAGCACCGATTTACCCATACCCGACTTACCGATCACAAACACGATCTGCCCTTGACTAATTTCAAAGCTCACACGATCGAGAACCGTCTTGGCGCCGAAGCTCTTGCAGACTTTATCGAAACGGATCATCAGAAACCTTCACTGAGAGGACCATGTGTTTTGCCATGTACAAACTGGTCCACAACAGGCAATTCAGTCGATTTGAACCTGGCCGGAGTGCCTACGAGCTCGAATTGTCCCCCATATAAGAAACCCATACGGTCAGCAAGCTCATAGGCACGAGTAATGTCACTCGTCACAACCACGAAAGTATTGTTATGTTTCTTTTTTACCGCGAGCATCAGTTCAACAATCGCTTTAGAGGTAACCGGATCCAAGCCAGCGGTCGGATCGTCGTATAATATAATTTCTGGTAACAAGACCAGCGCACGTGCGATTCCCAATCTTTTTTGCATACCACCGCTGATTTCGTTGATCTTCAGCTCAGCGATTCCTGGCAATCCAACTTCCTGCAAAGCATTCTGTATGCGCTCTTCAATTTCACGTTTCGATAGATCCGTCAGCTCCTTGAGTGGAAACCGCAGGTTATCCCCACAGCTGAGCGAGTCGAATAGAGCGTTTTTTTGGAACGTCATGGATACGCTTCTCAGAAGTCCGTCACGCTGCCCCCGAGCAAGCGAGTACAGATCCTGATTTTCGAGGTAGACCTTGCCTGCCTGCGGCCGCAATAATCCTGCCATAATCTTCAATAGTACGCTTTTCCCGCACCCACTTGGCCCGATAATCGCAAAAGACTCGCCCTTTTTAATTTCCAGACAGAGTTCGTTCAGTAACGGCCGGCCGTTTTGTTGGGTTGGAAAGGCAATCCCGATGTTCTGCAGTCGATAGGCTGAAAAAGAACCTGGAGCGTGCTCATCACGAGAAGTCTTCCTTTCCCCATTCACCTCAGTTCCCGTCATAACGCCCAAGCATACCTACTAACCCGGCCATTGGACAGGCATTTGACGATACTCGTCTAGCCAAGTTTATGGTAGCCCCGGCAATCGGGATCGGGGTGAGGGTATGCGAAGATTCTTTCTTTTCTTAGCATGTTGGTTAGCGTTTGAGGTGCCAGGCGCACCTCATCGATGAGGCAACTCAACTCAGAGCAATCCTGGCAAAATCAGTTGCTACGGCCAGAGGAAAATCCAAGACATCGCACTGTCCCGATTAAACCAAAACAAAAAAGAAAAAAGCAAAACATCAAAAAGCAAAAGTCAGGTCAAAAGTTCCGATCCTATTTGCTTTTTGAATTTTTGCTTTTTCCCTTTTTGTTTTTGCTTACTTCAAGTAAAACCCAAATTCTTTTTCTGAAAGTCTATAGAATCCTTAGAATGAATTATCGCAAGGATTAGACGGGTGCTGATTGTATACTGCGTTTTCGTATAGTGATCCGATCGCGACCGCCGCGCCCCAGGCCCGCCTTTCCCCACCCTTTTTCCCTGTAGGTACGGTCAGAAAGTCGTATAAATTTTCTTACGGTGATTTCACTCCGTACGGAAATGCCGTTTAATCGGACCTAGCCTTAAGGAAACCGTCCAACCTAAACTTGAGTGGGATGGTTTCGATATTGCAGTTTAAAAAAGGAAGGTTGCACCAAGAACTGAGCCTTTGTTTACATTAG
>JACQOU010000219.1 GCA_016207775.1 Deltaproteobacteria bacterium | reverse complement strand
GGTGATGGATGGTGCCGTGCGGATTCGCTCAAAAACCAATTTTGTCGTCAGAAAAATAAAATGAAATGGCTGGACGGTCAATCTCTGAAACCCTTACCCAAACCAATTATTACGAGAGAACACCTGCGTAAATATGCGGACGTTTCAATGGACAAAAATCCCATCCACTTGGATGACGAATTTGCAAAACGGGCGGGTTTCCCATCGGTCATTGTCCATGGCATGCTTTCGATGGCTTTCTTGGCGGACTTTGTTTTCTATAACTTTGATAAATCTTCTTACCGCTTGAAACGGCTTCGCACCCGTTTCAAGAAAATCACCCTTCCGGGTGACCAAATTACCTGCGAAGGCGTGGTGGATAAAATCCTTCCCGATGGCACGATTCAGCTTACCTTATGGACAAAAAACCAAAATGGAGAGCAGACGACCGAGGGAGAAGCTATTGTAATTGCTGTCTAAAACCTCACTATCCTTTAAAATTATGACGCTATGTGGTATAAGGGGTAACTCTTGGTTAGGAGTTCCTATGGAGCCAGGTCCAACGCGTCCAAAACTTGTCCTTTTTCACGGCGAGCAAATCAAAGGCCCGGTCGAGCACGGACCCATTACTCGATTAGGTCTTGCCCACCGATTCTCTCCGCCAATGACTAGAACAAAAATGCTTCTGTTCTTTCTCCCGAAAATCGCTGTCTTGGCTGCAGCCGCTTATTTTATTTGGGGATAAGCGCGACGTTCTTTTACCGCAACTTCCTTCCCAACATTTAATAACCGTATGGGTAGTAGGGGTAAGGATTGTACTGATACGGGTAATAATAGTTAGGATACGGCTGATAATAGTATCTCGGCTGATAATAATAGTTTGGATAGTAATAGCGATGTGGATAGTGACGGTGAGGATGGTAATAGCCGCCGGGATAGTAGTACGGTCGATGCCCGCCGTAGTAGCCACCGTGGTATCCATAGCCATACTGAACGGGAACCACTTCAGCTGAGCCATCATCATTATTAACAACAGCATCCGTAGGAATGCTCATGAAAAGGCCCAGCACCACAACGGTCATTGTCAAAAAACTCTTCATAGTTCCTCCCTCAAGGTCTTCCTTTACTGTGTGAGTACTCTGCAAATCACAGACCACTCGATGGTCCGAGGGATTGAGGGGATTTCCGCTTTGTTTGCTCGGAGCAATGTTGCAATATTGTTGCAATTACGAACAGGCGTCTAGGCAAGCCATTCAACACAACCGTTACGGATGACACAGCTGCGGCTGCACAGTTTGCTCACGGCTTCAACATATGTATGGTGTTCAATCGGCAGTAAGCGCTGAGATAACGTTTCTTCTGTATCCGTTCCCAAAACCTCGACGGTATTTTGGGCAATGATGGGTCCGTCATCCAGCTCCTCCGTAACAAAGTGGACAGTGCATCCACTCTTTGAAACTCCGGCCTCTATTGCCTGTTTCTGCGCGCGCAGCCCTCGAAACGCTGGCAGCAATGAGGGGTGAATGTTCACAATCTTGTTCGCCCACTGCTGAATAATTTCCTTGCCGAGGATGAGCATGTACCCAGCCAAGAGAATCCAATTTGGCTGTAATTCCTTCAAAACGGCGCTCAATTCCTTTTCGTATCCTATTCGATCGAATTGCCCTGACTGACGAAAATTTTTTGAATGGATAATTCGTACCGCAATCCCCAACCTCTTTGCGATTCCGATTGCTCCCGCGTCTGCGTTGTTGGAAATGAGCGCAATGATCCGAGCGTTAGGGATGCTGCCGTCGGCAATTGCGTTTGCAATGGCAGCAAAATTACTGCCGCGACCGGAGGCAAGAATGACCAATTTGTTTTCTATTCCCATAAGACCTGTGCTGACCCGCCTCTTACTTTTTCTAATTTCCCTATTTCCCAAACACGCATGCCGTACTTCTTGAACCCTTTTTCGACTAATCGACCCGTGTTGTCGTCCGAAACGATCACCATCCCGACTCCGCAATTAAAGGTAGAGAGAAGCTGTTGAGTAGTCAGGCCGGCTTTTTCACCAAGCCACAAAAACAGTGGAGGAATGTTCCAGGCCTTTGCGGAGAGGACTGCGCGGAAACCTGCTGGCAAAATCCTCGGCAAGTTCTCAAAAAGTCCTCCGCCCGTTAAGTGGGCAAGTGCATGCACCTGTTTCAAAAAAGGGAGCATGGGTTGGACATAAATGTGGGTGGGTGCCAGCAAGCATTTCTTCCAAGTTCTTGCTGAAAAGGGCGTCATAGCGTTCGGATCTATTTTTTCACGCTCCACTATCTTACGTACCAATGAATAGCCGTTTGAGTGAAGGCCACTGGATTCGACAGCAAAAAGCTTGTCCTTGGGCTTTATCCGTCGGGCGCCTAAGACGGCGTTCCTGTCCATGATACCAACCGTGAAACCGGCCAAATCAAAATCCCCCGATGCGTACAACCCGGGCATTTCAGCAGTCTCCCCGCCCACAAGCGTGCAAAGCGCGTCTTCACATCCACGCTGAATGCCTTTTAGAACAACCGTCCACTGTTCCGGTTCAAGACTGCCACACGCAAAATAATCAAGAAAAACAAGCGGAGTGGCTCCCATGCAAAGCAGATCGTTCACGTTCATGGCGACCAGGTCGATGCCAAGGCTGTCCAGGCCTCCCCACTCCTTAGCTAACAACAGCTTGGTTCCCACTCCATCGCACGAGCTAACGAGAATAGGATCAGTTAGTTTCTTCAGAGCATGCTTGAGCGAAAAACAGGCTGCAAAAGGTCCAATGCCGGCCAGCAGTCTCTTGTCGTGAGGGCGGCTTCGAAGATAGCGGGCAAAGCTGCTTACCAGCCGGCCAGCTTTTTCAGGGTCCACACCAGCCTTCTTGTACGTGATCGTCTCCATATGAGGTGCATCCCTCCTTCCCTTTACGGGTTATGCCGAACGAGACCCGATTTTTTTCTTAGGGAAATACCTTTGGGGACCTTACCATGGCAAAGTGGCTGGCAAAAATGAAATAAAGTTGCAATTTTAAAGGCTTGAGGCACTAGGGCGAGCAGTTTCCGCTTGACTGGACCCTTGGAATGCCAATAGATTGCGGGCTTTGGAGTAACCTGTGCAAAATGCAATTATTGACAAGATTTCCAAATCTCAAGAAAAAAAGAGACCTTCTTTTCGAGTCGGCGATAAAGTGAATGTCTCGGTTAAGTTGAAAGAAGGTGATAAGGAGAGAATCCAGGCTTTCCGCGGAGTCGTTATTTCCAAACACCCCAAATCGGCGAAGGGGTCTAACGCAACCTTCACAGTGCGAAAAATTTCTGCTGGAATAGGTGTGGAGAGAATCTTTCCACTTCATTCTCCTTCTATTGAAAAGATTGAGGTGGAATCCTCAAGTGCCGTGCGCCGGTCCCGTCTTTATTATCTTCGTAACCTGAAAGGAAAGAAGGCCCGTTTGAAAGAGTCTGAACGCTTCGCTGAGTTGGTTATTCCCGAACCGGTGGCTGAAGCGGCTGTGCCTCAAGCGAGTGAGCCTCAGGTTGCTCCCACGCCTTCCGAGCCATCCAAGCCGCCTAGCGCGTGATGATAAGTTAAACCATTGACTCCACCCACACTCACCTTTGAGCGTCAGTACCTCGACAAAGGTTACCGACTGATTGCGGGTGTGGATGAAGTGGGTAGAGGATGTCTGGCTGGTCCAGTAGTGGCGGGCGCCGTCATCTTTAATTGCCATGAAAATCTCCCTGACGGAATCGATGACTCGAAAAAATTAAGCCCGGCGAAGCGACTTCTTTTGGACGGGCAAATAAGAGGGGCTGCCCTGGCTTTTGGTATTGGGTATGCCGATGTGGATGAAATCGATAAGCTGAATATTTTTCATGCCTCAAGACTGGCAATGGTTCGTGCGATTTCTCAGCTCAATCCCCTGCCCGATTTTGTCCTGGTGGACGGAAATTTTTCAGTTCCACATTCCGTTAAGCAGCACTCCGTTGTAGCAGGTGACCAGAAATCGGTCTCGATTGCAGCGGCTTCCATCCTGGCGAAGGTGTATCGTGACAATTGGATGAATCGATTTGAGGCTCTTTATCCTGGCTTTGGTTTTGCAAAGAACAAGGGCTATGGCACCTTCGAACACCGCCAAGCACTTACCCTCAAAGGACCAACCGAAATCCACCGAAAAACGTTCTGTTGGACGCGTGTATGAAGCCTACGCTCGGTCTTACTGTAAGAAGCAGGGATATCAGATCCTTGCGTGCAATCTGTGGCTTGGGCGTGCTGAGATCGACTGCCTGGGATGGGATAAGAAAAAAGGACAACTTGTTATTTTTGAAATCCGGGGACGAAAAGACAATTCGTTCCGTCCTTCCCTTTGCTTAACTTCGCAAAAAGTGCTGAGACTTCGTCGGCTGGCAGCGTTCGTTCAACTAAGGTACCGAAAGCCCGTTCGAATCGAATTGGTCGAAGTGGTGGGAAAGGTGCGTTCGAAGCCAGAATGGCTTATCAGCTTGTATCCTGAATGGTTTGGGCTTCAATTCAAAAGTTATGATGTTGTTTAACCTGGATTTTTCATTTCAAAAGTTATGATGTTGTTTATTGATCCAAGCTCTTTCTTCGAAGCGGTTTGGAAAGTGGAGCTGAAAAGCTTGCAATTGCCTGGGTTTCATCGTCAAAAATATGAAATGGGTTTCTTATCGTCTGGTAGGCTTTAAAAATACGTGTGAATTCCGGTGAAAGATTACACATCCTCGGTTTTTCTGTCTTGGAAGAGTTAAGATCTTTAAGCACACGTACAAATTGGTTTATGCCGGTGGAACCGACAAACCTTAACTTATCGAAATTAAATACAACCCGGTGCACATTTTGCTTCTTGATCAAACAGGCACACGTTTCTTTAAACCTGAGCGTGGTTTCAAAATCCAAATGGCCTTCGAGCTCAAAAACAAGGATATCGCCGTCCTGTTTGGCATGCATTATCATATTGGGAAACCCCTGAAAAAGGTTAGTAGACGAGTCTATTCATAGTATATCAAGACTATGGCTATTCCAAAACTTTATGTTGTCGCAACCCCTATTGGAAACCTCCAAGACATGACCCTTCGTGCATTGGAAACGCTTAGGGCAAACGACGTGTTTTTTGCCGAAGACAGTCGGGAATTGCGAAAATTAATGGCGGCCCATGGCATTTCTGTTCAGGGAAAAGTGATCCATTCTTATGCTCAGCACAACATGAAAGAAGCAACCGCTCGAGCTTTGGAGTATTTAAGGGCGGGCAGTCACGTCTGTCTGGTATCCGATCGGGGGACCCCTTGTATCTCCGACCCGGGTGCTCAGCTAGTGGGGAGGGCTATCGAGGACGGTTTTTCTGTCATCCCGGTTCCGGGCCCAAGCAGCCTGGTAGCGGTTCTTTCGGTATGTGGCTTGGAGTTTACCAGTTTCATTTTTTTCGGTTTCTTCCCGCATGAAACCAAAGAGCGCGAAAAAATATTTAAACAGATTAACGAAACAAATCTACCAGTGGTTTTTTTTGAGTCACCCAATCGAATTCGTAAAACTTTACAGACTCTGAGTGCTGCGTTTCTGCAGGGGCAAGTCTTCCTGGCTCGAGAAGTAACGAAAATGTTTGAAAGTTTTCAGCGTTTTGCTCTTAATGCTTTGGTTTTGGACGAGATTAAGGAAAAAGGTGAATATGTGATTGTGCTTGACCCCGGCCCACAAGCCTCACAGTCGGTGGGCTGGGAGCAAGCCTTAACACTTCGCTTATGCTCAGACAAGGAGTGGGCCAAGACGATCTCTTCCTGTCACGATGTATCGGCTAAGACAGTTTACGATGCGCTCCAGCGAGCTAAAGCTGCTCGGACTTGAACACAGACTTGAACCATTTGTCATTAATACCGATAAGTAAGATATGAAACGGTTCATGGTTTGTTGCATCCTGTTCATTGGTCTTCCCAGCTTTGCGGCCCCCAGCGGCAATATTGTTGAGGTGACCAAACGGCTTCGGTTGTCTTCGGCAGAGGCCATGCCTCCAAAAGACTACTTTATTGATGTCGGTACAAAGCACGGGATTAACGAAGGATCCGTGTTAGAAGTAAAACGTGTGATTCTGGCAATGGACAGGTTTAGTGGTATGGGGCGCCATTTCATTCCCATCGTTTTGGGTGAACTGAGGGTAGTGGCTGCAGGAGAATATTCCAGTATTGCTCGAGTGCATTCGCAGAGAAGTTTGGACCAATTGCCTTCCATGGATTATTCCGTATTCATGCTTGGTGACTCAGTGGAAATGAAAAGCGCTTTGCCGTTTCAGCCATAGTGAATAAAATAGGAATAAGTTCCTTCCATGAAAAGTACCCTACTGCTTAACGCTGGCTTCGAACCCTTGAGAATCGTTCCATGGCAGCGTGCCTTTGTGCTTTTTTTTCAAGGAAAGGTTGAAGTTTTGGAAGAGTATGGCGCAATCGTTCACACGGTGGCGCGTGAATACCGAATTCCCGCAGTCATCAAGTTGCATCGCTGGGTAAACCTCAAACGCAGGCCGCCGATAATCCGCTTCTCGCGTTCGAATCTTTATGCACGGGATCATTATCGTTGCCAGTATTGTTACGCTATCTTCCCGGAGCGAGCACTGACACTCGATCACGTAATGCCCGCCGTGCGGGGAGGGAAAAAAACGTGGGAGAATATTGTCACTGCATGTATAAGCTGCAACCAGAAAAAAGGTAATAGAACTCCCGATGAAGCAGGCCTTAAGCTTTTGCGGCGTCCGCAAGTTCCCCGCTGGTTGCCTGGGATGGCAGGAATGATTCGCGCCACAGCCAGTCCGGAAATATGGAGCTCCTACCTCTCACAAAGCGTGAGCGTAAACAGCATTTATATTTCAGAGTGAAATTTACTTTGCCCCAATCGCGCTATTGAGCATCGTGCGTATTTTTTCCTTAGGCTGATTCCCCACTAGTTCGTTAATCTTCTTGCCAGTATTGAAGAGAATTAAGGTGGGGATTCCGCGGATTCCATATTTGGCAGGAACTTCCCTGCACTCATCCACATTCACTTTAGCAAACAGCACTTTGCCCGAATACTCGCCTGCGAGCTCGTCCAATACCGGAGCTAGCGCCCGACAGGGCATGCACCATTCTGCCCAAAAATCTACAAGGATAGGCGTTTGTGTCTTTTGTAAGGTATCATCAAAAGTCTTATCATCAAGATGAGCGATCTCATTACTGCCCATTGCAATTCTCCTTTACACTGTCCAATGGAACATCATTTACAATCTTTGCTGGCAGACCCTATTATGGATATTTGCTTTAAGCGTTTCAAGCCATTTTTTCCAGCAGAAGCGCAATGCAGAACAAGCATGTTTCTACTGAAGATTGGCGCGATTGATTAAGAAAGTGTGATTAGGATGTCATCAACTGAAAAACACCCCAAAGGGACTCAAGCAAAAATTCTTCTGACTAGCGTGTTCGGGCCTTATTGTCGTGACGATGAGTATGGCAGTCGACAGCTGAATCCCATGGAGCTCTACCACAATCAGGTGACGCGCGTTCAGGGACCCTTTTCCTTGAGAATGTTCCACCGGTCTTGGGGAATCATGTTTATTCAGGCCAACATTTCTGCGCCGTGCAATTTGTTGGATTTTCCTACGCTCGATCGCTTCATCAGCGAACTGGAAAACCAAACTTACGACGTCATTGGCATCAGTTCCATATTTCCTAATTTAAGCAAAGTGAAAAAGATGTGTGAACTGATTCGAGAGCACCAACCCCATGCAGCCATCGTAATCGGTGGGCATGTGGCCAATAAGCCGGACCTCAAAGCACACATCGATGCCGACGTTGTGGTCAAGGGAGACGGCATCCGCTGGTTCCGGTCTTATTTGGGAGAAGACGAGACTCAACCCATTCGACATCCGCTTATTCTTTCGGGTTTTGGTGCGCGGGCGATGGGACTACCCATGTCGTCCAGTCCAAAACAGACCGCCGCGACCTTAGTTCCTTCGGTCGGTTGCCCGATGGGTTGTAACTTTTGTTCCACTTCCTGGATGTTCGGTGGGCGAGGCAAATGGGTGAATTTTTATGAGACTGGCGACGAACTTTACGATGTGATGTGCCAGCTTGAGGAGAAAATGAAAGTTCGCTCCTTTTTCGTCATGGACGAAAATTTTCTTTTTCACAAAAAGCGGGCTTTACGCCTGCTGGAACTAATGAAACAGGGGAGCAAAGCGTGGTCCTTGTACGTTTTCAGCTCCGCCAACGTGCTGCGAAGTTATACGATGGAGCAGCTCGTGGAGTTGGGAATCTCCTGGGTATGGATAGGATTGGAGGGCGAGGAAGCGCATTATGCCAAACTCAAGGGGGCGGACACGAAGGCGCTTGTTGCCGAACTGCAAGAACACGGTATTCGGGTCTTGGGCTCGACAATCATTGGTTTGGAAGAACATCGGCCCGAAAACATGGCAAAAGCTATTCGGTATGCGGTCGAGCACGATACCGACTTTCACCAATTTATGCTCTATACGCCTGTTCCCGGTACGCTTCTCTATGAAGAACAGCAGGAAAAGAAAATGCTATTGCCCGACGGGACATTGGAACAGGCAGACATGCATGGGCAGCTAAAATTTAATTTCGTCCATCCTCACCTTAGGGAAGGACAGGAAACCGAGTTTTTGGTGAATGCCTTTCAGATGGACTTTGACCAAAATGGTCCCAGCATCTTTAGAATTGCGCGGACTCTTTTCAAGGGATGGCTTCGTTATAAAGATCATCCGGATCTCAGGATTCGTTCGCGTTTTGAGTGGGAAGCGCGCGACCTGGCTTCAACTTATGTGGCTGGCCTGTGGGCAGGCGAGCGGTGGTTCCGTCGGTCCAAAAACTTCGAGCTCGCGCAAAAAATCAGGGAGACACGTAAGGCCATCTATGATGAATTTGGTATTCGCTCGCGGGCATTAGGGGCGATCTTAGGGCGTATTTCCTTCCAATTTCTCCGACGCGAAGCCAAACGCTTGGCAAAAGGGTGGGTGTGTGAACCACCGACATTTTATGATACCAATTATGGTTATCGGGCGCGTAAGCGCTTTAAGCCTAATAGAAAGAGGGGTTTTTCAACCTGGGTAATGCCCAGAGTTGTTCCAAGCTACACAAGATAAAATCTTTTGGCCGAGGGGGACACATTGCCAATTCTCACGCGAGACGATCTTAAAAACATAAAAAGCTACAGTCTTAAGGAACGAAAAAGCCTGGTGACGAGGAAAGAATTTGGTTCCCCCGTACCGTCAGATGCCACGGTGGCAGCCTTCCTGCAAGCGCTTCCCAAAACATACATGGCCAAAGACTTGCTCGCTGTGGCGGGGCGAATTCGCCAATGCAAAGAACAGAAAAAAAACATCCACTTTGCTCTGGGATCTCACGTCATTAAGAATGGCTTATCTCCTTACTTACAGCAGTTAATGAAAGAGGGATTCATCACTGCTCTTTCTTTTAATGGTTCTGCGCTTGTCCATGATTTTGAAATTGCCTTTATTGGCGCCACTTCTGAAGACGTCGACAGCTCATTGGGGGAGGGCAAATTTGGACTGGCGAAGGAAACTGCGGAATCATTAAACCGGGCTGTGGTCGACGGTTTTTCGTCTGGAATGGGACTCGGGAAAATTGTTGGACAGTACATTGCCGACCGCTGTCCGCATGCCCAGGATAGCCTTCTGGCCCAAGCTTTCAAATTGGGCATTCCGGCGACTATCCACATTGCTGTGGGAACGGACATCACGCACATCCATCCGAGCTTTGATCCAGCGAAAACTGCCGAGGCCAGTTACCGTGATTTTCTCCTCTTTGCTTCTTTGGTTTCGGACTTGGAGGACGGAATCTATGTCAATGTGGGTTCAGCGGTCATCCTTCCGGAAATATTTCTCAAGGCCATATCCCTGGCCCGCAACCTCGGTCACAAAGCTGAAAACTTCTGGGCTGTTAATCTGGACTTCATTCGCCACTATCGCCCCAGGCGCAACGTATTGGAGCGCCCGACCGCAAAAGGGGGCAGGGCCATTGAAATTGTGGGCCCCCACGAACTGCTCATTCCCCTCTTGCAGGCAGCAATAGCGTGCGGAGAGAACAACACACTGTGATTCAGACACCCAAAAAAAGGTAAACCGAGCCCACGCCCGCGGCGCCACTCAAGGTTAGCC
>JACQOU010000245.1 GCA_016207775.1 Deltaproteobacteria bacterium | reverse complement strand
GTGCTGTCCTGCTGCTTCTATTCGCGGCACAGTGGTACATCCTTTTTAATGTCATCAGTGGAGCCAGCCAAATTCCGCGCAGCATGTTGGATCTTTCTGATGTTTTTCGCCTCAGGGGCGTTGCGAAGTGGCGTTCGATTATTTTGCCAGCCATTTTCCCCTCTCTGGTGATTGGTTGGATTACGGCAGCGGGAGGGGCATGGAATGCGTGCATCGTTTCAGAATTTGTCCAATATGATGGTAAGAACCTCTTGGCGACGGGTATTGGCGCATCGATCACCCAGGCTGCTCAGCGAGCGGATTTTCCGCACCTCGCTGCAGGGATTGTGGTTATGGTGACAACCGTAGTAATGTTAAACCGGTTGTTTTGGGGTTATTTATATAAGTTATCGGAAACTAAGTACCGACTAGAGTAGAACACGATGGCAGTTTCGACCAACACTAAAGAGCCCATTTTGATACTTGAAAAGGTGTCACACACCTTCAAGCTCGAGAGCGGTACCACTCTTCAGGTACTCAAGAATATAAACGTTGCCATTCAGGAAGGAGAGATCGTTGCTCTTCTTGGGCCATCGGGGTGTGGGAAGACAACGACACTAAAAATAATGGCTGGTCTGCTCACTCCTACAGAGGGCCGTGTGCTCGCTCACGGCAAGCTGTTCAAAGGTATTAACGACCGTTTATCACTTGTTTTTCAAAATGTTGCTATCCTCCCGTGGTTTACCGTCGATCAGAACGTGGCGTTGGGGCTGAGCAGTTTCGATTTAACACCAAGACAGACGAGGCTTCGCATTAATGAAGCGATCGACATGGTAGGACTCGGGGGGTTTGAGGAGGCCTACCCGCGTGAGCTTTCTGGGGGAATGCGCAGCCGCGTTGGTATCGCCAGAGCGTTGGCGGTGCGGCCTGAAATCTTATGTTTGGATGAACCTTTCAGTTCACTGGATGTGCTGACTGCTGAGAATATGAGGGCAGAAATCGTCGATATTTGGCAAGAAAAATCAAAGGCTGTGAAAAGCGTTGTATTGGTCACGCACAACATTTCTGAAGCCGTTGTGATGGCTCAAAGAATCTTTGTGATGGGTTCTGATCCCGGCCATATACGAACCGTTCTGAACAATACCCTCCCATACCCCAGGGATGTCAGTAATCAGAAGTTCCAGGAGCTGGTGGACGTCATTCATTCGGTTATTACTGAAGCGTTTATTCCGGAAGAAGCGGAACGTCCTCCCACCGTGCAGCCATCCTGGTATCAAGGGCTTGAAAATCTTCCTCCGGTTGGTCCAAGCGAAATCATCGGGTTACTGGAGGTTTTGGATAATTCTGGCGGGAAGATGGATATTTTTCACTTGGCCACTGAAACCGCAAGCGAGTTTGGGCACTGCTTAGCTGTTACAAAAACGGCTGAGCTGCTGGATTTTGTGGATACTCCCAAACAGACGGTGACGTTTACCGAGTTAGGACGGAAATTTGTTCGTGCTGACACCGCAGAAAGAAAAGATATCTTTTCTGCGCAAGTGAAAAGCCTGCGTATTTTCCAAACATTGATGACTTGGCTGGAAGAAAGTTCTGGCAAAGAAATTTCAAGAGATAATGTCATTGCTAACCTCCAGGGGTTTTTCCCAAATGAAAAATTGGATAGGCTCTTTGATACCCTAGTGGCTTTTGGCCGTTACGCTGAGATACTTTCTTACAACGCCAAGCTGGGGGTTTTGACGCTGCCAGCACCAGAGCCAGAAGAAGAATCTTTTACGGATGCAGAATCGGCTGAGCGAATCATGTGAGCTGCTTGCCCTGTTGTGCTGTTTTTACAGGCAAAAAAAATTGCCCCCGGGAGTGGGATAGCTCCCGGGGGCACAGTACCCAGACGGAAGGCACGTCTAGGCGAAAAGGTTTATTCTCCCGCTTCGCTATAGCAATTGACCCAATTCGATTCGTTGAAATTGTCCGTGTTGCAAGCCTCAAACTCAGCTTCTCCTCCAGCCGCCATCACGCCTACGAAGTTGATGGTGGTAAAGTCTCCGGTTGCTGATTGACAGTTCCACGTCTCATCCGACTTAAAGTCCGTATCGGGTGTTCCGATTGAGGGCAGAGTGGCTGCTGAAACTTCCGAATAGTAATTGCCACCGGTTGCGGGGGTCACTTTTGTGCGGCTATCGCCTTCCCATGCTTGAATGTCATTGAAAGTTGAATTGCCCCAAACAAAGAGTGCTTTTGCCGTTCCGTCACCTAATGCATAGGTAGGGTTATTGGCTCCCAAAAACTGGGTGGCCGCGTAAAATTTCTCTTCATGATTGGTCCCTGCGTAGGCGCCTGTTCGGTATCCGGTTACTGCTACTTTATTGGCATATTGAGTCAGTTCGAGATGTTGATTGTCGCTGCCGCTATTGCCATCCCAGCTGAAAGTGACTGCTGAATTGCTCGTAATGGTTTTGCTGGTCCAAACGGCCCTTGTATCGGACATGGCGAATGCCCCGGTTCCTTCCGTCCTGCTTCTCCAAGTCCCATAATTGCCACTGTAGCTATCCACAGCTTCAATCGAAATGGACGAGCCACTGATGGTCTGGTGGACATAACCATCTTGCGTGTTGTTGTTAAAACACATGAACATCTCGAATTCGGAAATGTCGTCGCCACTCTTAACGATCTTTACCTTGATTTTACCTGGCGATTCACTGTTGTCTTCGTTCCGGGAGCCGCTGACGTGAGCATAATGATATTGTCCATCATCCACAGTTCCGGTGAAACCGCCGTATTTCTTCATGACGGCCATATAGCATTGGATGGTTCCTGGTTGAGAGGCCTGGCGGAACACGTCTCTGATATTCCTGCCTACTTCGCAAAAGGCACGGCTCTTTCCGGACCAGCTTGAGGATGCCCAGTTTTTCAGAAGCGTCCCGGTGCTGGAAACGGCCGAGGTCGACCCTCCCACCGCGCGAGCGATGTTCCTCACAGTGGATGAGGCATTGGTAGAAACGGCATCGGTTACCTTGGGAAGTGCTGATAGATCGGTAAGTCCGGTACTTGCATTTTGGTTAGTCTTTGCACAACTCATTAAAGTGGCAGCAAGTAGTAGCGCAGACAAAAATAACGAAATACCGGTGGGATGATGGGGCGTGTGCATACGTGCCTCCCTCGTATGTCTGCATCGGTACCTGATTGAGTTGCTGTTCCCTGTGGCTTGCGACTTACGTACCGCTTCACTTATGGTAGCAATCCCAATAACCCACCGCAATATGCAAAGATTCTGACACTTTCACAATTTGCTAAGTACTGAACGCCCTACGTATTTCTTTGCTGGCAGACCTAAATTTCTACAGCAACGTATCGCTGGAATTGTCGTGAAATCTTCATATTTCGTTTGTTTTTGCCGATAAGCATAAAGAGTTGCCCCTTCCAATCTTCCAGCTTTTTTGCAGCTCGGAAAGCAAAGTATGCGGCCATTTCTTCCAG
>JACQOU010000244.1 GCA_016207775.1 Deltaproteobacteria bacterium | reverse complement strand
TGGTTGTGGTACCGGCATGGGCTGCGGCATCGGTTGTGGCACTGGCATGGGCTGCGGCATCGGTTGTGGTACTGGCATTGGCTGCGGCATGGGATGTGGCACTGGCATTGGTTGCGGCATCGGTTGTGGTACTGGCATTGGCTGCGGCATGGGATGTGGCATCGGTTGAACATTTGGCACACATTGTTTTGTAACCGGTGAGTAGTGCGTACCGTGCGGACAAGGTGGATGATGCGGTTGGCCTACGCACTTTCCCAAACTGTGGTCGTAATGGGTACCCGCAGGACAATGAGGGTGATTGCCCACGCACCTTTTTAAGATCGGATCCCAGTGCAACCCAAACCCACACTTATTTGGGTGATGTACACAAGACTGGGTCAAATGGTCGAAGAAGTAGCCGGGAGGACAGGAGTGATGAGGAACGCACTTACCATGATGGGGACTGTAGTGCATGCCGGCCGGACAATCGTGTGAACAAACCCGCTCACAACTTTGTGTAGCATAAGACCAACGGTAACCAGGCGGACAGTAGTGAAAGTCTGGCACACAGCGGTTGTAGCATGAGCTCCAGTGTGTTCCCCACGGGCATCTAGGAGTTTCAATGGCTACACACGCATGCAGGAAATGGTCATAATAGGAACCCGGCGGGCAAATGACTTGCGGCGGCGGTGGGGCATAGGGCATGCATTTCTTTTCAAAAGCATCGTAATAGGTTCCGGGACCACAAATCACCTGCTCAATCGGAACGCAGTATCCAAGATTGGTGTCATAGTAGTATCCGGGGGGACATAATGGCTCTGGTCCTGGCCCAGGTCCAGGCTGCTCATCGATTACTTGCAAGCGATACTGACGATAGCTTTCGGCCCCTTCCGGATTAACTGCCTTGAGCACAAAAATAGAATCACTTGGCGCGGATGCTTTTCCCCAAAATTGAAAAGCAAAATTGGCGTCATCGGGCGTAAATTCAAAACCATCAGGAAGAGTGCCATCATAAAACTCGCCTCGAATCTCACTACTGCTTTGGGAATCCAGTTGAACCACTTCATTGTAGTGCTGGCCTACCTTTGCAACTGGAAGCAATCGGTCGGTTTGAAATTTCGGATAGACCAAGGTTTCGTGTTCATCTCCAAGAAAACAGACTTCCCTAAAAAGCTTTGTTGCGCTGGCTAGTTTCGCTGAGAGGACAAAGCACCATTCGCCTGTAAATAATGGGGTACCAAAGATTAAAACACTCGAGCTGGAAGAACCTTCCAGTTCAAGCCCTACTGGCACCGAATTTTCTGCAATAGCCCACTCAACCGGTTCACCTTCTGGAATTCCCAGCAAAGTCGCTTCCATCTCAACATACTTTCCATAAACTACCCTGAGGTCTTTCTCCTCCAGGGCAATCGATGGTCCCGTTGTATTATTGGCAGCAACGGGCAAGGTGCTCTCCAGCTCAGTCGAACCGTGCCAGCCAACGAAAGCTCCAGCTCTAAGAATCGGAAAGAAAAACAAAGAGACCATCATTCCGATCAATAGCGCAGGAAACCACCTAGATTTTTTTATTTTAGACGACATGTGCCCCTCCCAAGATTGGCATTTCCCAATTACGCAAATACACCTAGCAAAATGAGTGCCAGGTGTCACTCTATTCGGGGCCAAAACAGCGTGTGGAATGGCAACCTGCCTAGGCTGCTTTTGCTGCGGGGCGGCTTTGCGTAAGCTGGTAAAACACGGAGCTCAGATACCGCTTGGATTCGAATTGTGGGCAAATGTTGGTGAGTGACTCTGTGGAACCGATAATTAGATAGCCGTCCGGCTCCAAAGCCTGAGTCATGTGCATGAAGAGTTTCTTACGATCCGATTCAGAAAAGTAAATGGCTACGTTTCTACAGAAAATAATATCGAAACGGCCTAGTGGGCTTAGATCCGTCAGTAAGTTAAATGTCCGAAAGGATGCCAAAGCTCGAATTTCCTCTTTAATTTGCCAGCTATCGTCTTCCCTAGGCGCGAAATATTTTTCCAGTTTCTCCTTTGGCAGACCGCGCTCGATTTCCAGTTTCTTGAATCTACCGCGACTTGCAGCAGAAATGGCTTGATCCGAGATATCGGTTCCAAGAATTTTGACGGAATAACGGGAGAGTGGCCGTAATGTATCGACGATAGTAATGGCAATGCTATAGACTTCTTGTCCGGTAGAGCAGGCGGCACTCCAAACTCTAATGGGAATGGGATGAGAACTTTGCTGCTGCTTATTTCTTCGATCGATCAAATCGGGCAATATCTTGTGAACCAAAAGGTCATAGGGAGAATGATCGCGAAAGAAAGAGGTTTCACCTGTCGTAAGCGAATCGATCACTTTACGCTTGAGTGCACCGGTGGGATCGCCCACCACCTTGGAATAGAGCTCGCTAAATGAGGCAGATTTCGTCTCTCCAAGTAATCCATTCAAACGATTTTCAAAAAGATAATCTTTGGTGCTATCCAGCTGAATGCCCGTTAATGAAGCAACATAGGTACTCCAGATAGTAAGTTCTGCTGGCGTGATTTTAATCATCTTCAATGAAAGTGAATTAGGACTTACCTTGCACGACCTTTATGATTTGTGGAGCTATCTCATTGAGCGAAACAACGGCATCCACCATTCCAGCTTCGATGGCGGTTTTGGGCATGCCGAATACCACACAACTCGCCTGGTCCTGCGCAATGACATACGAGCAACTCTTTCTGAGCAGTTTAAGACCTTCCGTACCATCGGCTCCCATTCCGGTCATAATGACAGCCAAAGAACAGCCCGGAAAATTTGCGCTGACAGAGCGAAATAAATAATCCACGGCTGGTTTGTAGTTATTTTCAGGCGGATCGTCTGTGATCTCAATTAAACGTGATCCAGCTCTGCCAATCAGCCGCATTTGCTTGCCCCCAGGAGCTAAGTAGGCAACGTTCGGTTTGATTTCCTCGCCGTGTTCCGCCTCTTTCACTTGAATCTCACAGCATTCGTCCAAGCGTGCAGCCAATAGCCGTGTAAAATGCTCTGGCATGTGTTGAACAATGAGTATGGGTATGCCCAGGTTTGCCGGAATCTTGGGTAGCATTTCAGCCAGCGCATTGGGACCTCCGATGGATATACCAATCAGCAGAAGCTGGGGTCGGAAGTCCCCAGCGCTTTTCTTTGGCCATACAGACGGCTTGCATGGTGGCGCAGTTACCGATGGACTTGGCTCGCTAGTGGGCACTAATCGCCCTTCTAATGATTTCAGTTGTTTTCTTTGTACATAAACTCTCAACAAGGGAATCAGATTGGCACGGAGCGATTCCAAATTTAGGTCGTAGTTCCCTCCGGACGGTTTAGTAATAAAATGAAAAGCACCCTTTTCAAGCGCCTTCATTGTAAGTTCACTCCCGCGAGTGGTGGCAGAGCTAACCATAATGGTGCCCACCGGCGAGTTTATCCGTTTCAGTTCATCCAAAACTTGTAGGCCGTTCATAACGGGCATTTCAACGTCGAGGGTCATCACATCAGGCTGCAGATCGGCGATCATTTGGAGACCCATTTTTCCGTCTTGGGCCATGCCCACCACTGAGATATCTTTTACGCTTACCAAAGCATCTGCAATCAGCTTTCTGTACAGCAACGTATCGTCTACGATAAGCACTTTCAGTGGATGATTCATTGAACCCTCTTCCTAACGCTTATTACCTAGGCTGTCCCAAGAACCTTTTCTAAATTCAGCAGAGCGATGAGTTTATTGTTCACTTGCGCCACACCTTCGATAACAATGCTTTGAATGCCCTGAACGTTTGCCGGGGCTGGAGCAATCTCAGTCGTAGTGACTTCCACAACATCTGAAACGGAATCGACCACGAGACCCAAATACTCATCTTTCCAGTCGACGATCAATATACGTCTCTCCAGGGACTCGCAGGGACCCAACCCAATTTTTTCCCCCAAATCCAAAATGGTAATAATACGGCCCCTGAGATTCATGATTCCCAAAACAAACGGCTGGGAACCGCTGACCGGCGTAATTTCGCCAGTTCTCACTATTTCGTGAACCTGGTTTGTACTGAGTCCGTAGAGTGCCTGCTTGAGTGAAAACGTAGAGATAAGCAGTGACTCAGCACTTTGAGATGCCTCGCTTTCATTCATTTATTCTCTCCCATCTATGCTTGAAAACGTGAAGAGAGCATTTTCAATTGTTCTGCAAGATGAGACAGTTCCCCAGAACTTGCGTACACTTGCTGACTGGCGGAAGTCATTTCACTCGAAGTCTTGTCGACATTGGCCATGTCCCTGGCAATATTCCGGGTGACCGTTGAGTTCTGGCCCACGCGTTCATTTACTTCCTTAACTTTTTCAGAAGCCATACCAATGTTCCTTGCAATATCTCGCGTTACCGCCGCCTGCTCCTCAATGGCCGTGGCAATGCCGGATACAATATCGCTCACGGTGTGAATCACATGGCCGATTTTTTCAATGTCGGTAAAACTGGCGATGGCAGACGACTGAATGCCAGTCACCTTAGCCTTAATATCTTCTGTAGCGAGGGCGGTCTGTTGTGCCAATTCTTTAATTTCACCCGCAACGACAGCAAATCCTTTGCCAGCCGCTCCAGCTCGAGCTGCTTCGATAGTGGCGTTCAGCGCCAGTAAATTCGTTTGTGCCGAGATACTGGTAATGGTCTCAGTCACTTTCCCGATATCTTGAGCTGCAAGACCGAGCTGCTTCATCATGTCGAGTACTTTAACGGTTTGAGCAACCGCATCTGCAGTGATGGAGCGGGCTTTTTCAGAATTAGCAGCAATTTCCCCGATAGTGGCACTCATCTCTTCTGTAGAGCTTGCTACCGTCGATAGGCTACCGGTAGTCTCTGCCATTCCGGTCGCTACCAGCTCCACATTTGCTGACAACTCCTCTGTTGAAACGGCAACCTTGGAAGCCCGGCTTGCTGTATCTTTCGCACTACTCGCCATTTGTCCTGCAATAGCGGACATGTCGGTGGAAGAGGTTGCTAACGTGTGGATTCCACCCGTGAGATCCCGTATCATTTGAGCGAACTCGGTACCCAGCTTGTGGATCGCCCGGCCAATGATTCCAAACTCATCCTTGCGATTGATTTCATGGTCCGAAATCTGAACCATCAGATTACCCTTTGCAATTTCAGAGAGATGGTCAGCGCTCTGGTTTATGCTTTTCGAAATCCCTTTTGAAATTCGCGTTGCCAAGAAAAGCGACAATCCAATCACTAAAACCCCGAACAGAACCATGAACGCGATAGTGATAGCCATTGTCATTTGTGCACGGCCAGCAATCTTGGCAACTGCGCCCGTGCGCCAATCGGCGTATTCGCCAAATGCCTTATCCAAGGAAGCCATTGCTTGCGCTGCTTTTTCTCGATAGAGACTTTGGGCTTCTTTGCGCTTTCCGCCAAGCGAGTAACCTACGATCTGATCAAAGAGAGAACCCAGCGCTTGGGAGTTATCCATGGACGCCAACAGCCGTTTTTCAGTATCGACTTCACCCGTTTTTTTCATCTCGGCAAGAAGTTTGGAATAATCTTGCAAATGCGTATCAATATTTGCTTTGAGCCTTTCAATAGACCAAGAATCCTCCTGCATGGTACTTAGAGCCAGGCGCCCAAAAGCACTTTGGATCGATTGATAGGATCGTTCGGCGGATTGCAAGGCAGATATTTCTTGGTGCGTTCTATTTACGAAAAACTGCATCAGTATCAAGGCAAGCACCGCGGTAACAATACCACCCGCAATAAAACTGCAAATAACACCAAAGGTAACACCCAACCTTTTTCCAACGGACATATTTTCCAGCTTTTTCAGCATGGGTCCGCTCCTTTCTCTCAATGCTCAGTTTTGTGAAACTCTTCGAGCAGTTCTCGTGGCTCAACGATCAACGTGGTCTTTTCTCGGATGATGGTTGAGCCAGCTACTCCTTTTTGGCGAAGCGTCTGCTGGTCGATTCGTGCATGCAATTCGATCGCATCAACAGGCATGGCGCCTAACAGCCCAAACTCTTTCTTCCCGTACATTAGGATAATGACCATGAGCTCTTGCTTGGTGAAATCGATCGCTTCTACATTTGCAACATCCTTTAACGTCACAAGGGGGAGCGAAGCACCCCGATATTGCATGGTTCTACGTCCGCCATTTTTTTCAATTTGCTTCTGGTTTATTTGTTGAACACGGTGGACAAAGGCGAGCGGCACAGCACACAACTCAGAAGGTCCGTTGTAAAACGTAAGGACTGAATGCAGATCTTTCGAACTATCTTGTGTTTCTTCGACAAGCTTCCTGGCTCTGCCACTACCGGCAACTGAGCTTAACTGCGCCTTTGCGGCAATCCCGCTCGCGTCAAGAATCAAAGCAACCCGCCCATCACCCATAATGGTCGCGCCAGTGTACTCTCCTAGCGATTTCAGGTGCCGACCGAGTGGCTTAACGACAATTTCTTCTGTGCAGTGAAGCGCATCCACCACCAACCCAAATTGAAGCACCCCTGAAGACACAATCACAATGTTAAGATCACTGTCGGCGTGAAACCGGCGGCCTGGTCTGTAACTTCTCTTGATACAAAGAACGTCAGCCAGCCTTGCAATCGGAACCAACTGATCTCTCAACACAAGTACATTAGCATCCCCCACCACTTCAACCCGTCTTTGAACCTGTTCTGCCGGCACTCGGATCAATTCCACTACGTTCAGTTCTGGAATAGCAAATCGCTCTCCACCAGCAGTGACAATAAGGCATGGAATGATGGCCAGTGTGAGCGGTAACTTGATTCGAAACGTGGTCCCTTTACCCACCTCTGAGAAAATTTCCATTTTGCCGGCGAGCTTATCCAGGTTCACTTTTACCACGTCCATCCCTACGCCACGTCCCGACAGATCCGTAACCCTTTCGGCAGTAGAAAGACCGGGTAACAAAATCAGAGCCAGCTTGTCTTTATCGGACATTGCCCGGAGCTGTTCTGCTCCAGCGAGTCCTTTATCCAACGCAGCTTTTGCAATCTTTTCGGTATGAATCCCCTTGCCATCATCTGCAATTTCGATGACCACTTGGCCCGCTTCATGGTAGGCACGAAGACAAACTTTGCCCACGGAAGACTTCCCCGCCTGTTTTCTCTGCTCCACGGTCTCAATGCCATGATCAATCGCATTGCGAACCATGTGAGTCAGCGGATCCTTGAGACCCTCAATAATCGTCCTATCCATCTCCACATCGCGACCGTCTATCACAAGTTCAATTTCTTTTCCGAGTGAACGTGACTGATCACGGACGAGACGCGGCAATTTTGAAAAAATGTTATTTATCGGCTGCATTCGTGTCTGCATGATTGCTTCCTGCAGCTCAGAAGTAACCTGACTAATCCTCTTTCCGCTCCCAGAAATGCACCGTGTGTCGCTTTTTGAAATCGCTTCGATGAGCTGATTTCGACTGAGAACGAGTTCTCCGGCGAGATTCATTAAGTTTTCGATCACTTCCACCTGGACGCGAATAGAAGTTTCCTGAGGAGAAGACAAAGCCTCCATAGAAACTTTGGGACCTGGTGAGATCGACGCATTTTCAGTTTCCGAACCATTTTTTGTCGCACTAGGCGCTTGCTCAATTGCCTGCTCCACCTTCAGTGCACACAGCCCCACGAGAGCATTGATGTCATCCGCAATGTCAGCGTTATCACTTTCCTGTGGCGCAGCCAGCAACGCTTTTAGTTTGTCGAACGCCTGCAAAAGTATATTGATGGTTTCAGGATTGGGAGGAAGTTGGTGCGAGCGGATCAAATCGAGCACGTTTTCCGTCTTATGTGCAAGCTCCTGTATTTTTTTCAAATCCAACATGCCGGCACCACCCTTGATAGAGTGGGCTGCACGAAAAACCTTGTTGACCAGATCACTTGGAACGTTGGAACCCTGCGCTTCAATGGTCAGAAGATCGTTCTCAATGCCTGCCAGTAATTCGCGAGACTCTTCGATAAAAATCCCCAGTATGGAATCATCTATAAACAATGATCTCCCCTATGCAGAGGTTAGAGTGCTCCTCAAGCAGGCCCGGCGAAGAAAACGCATTGCGCCAAATGGCGAACGAAAAACCGAATTGTTTCAGGAAAATACTTTTTATATTGTCAAGCATTTAGGGCATTAATTCAAGGCGTCCCCTATCATATTCCGTCTGTAATGCTAGGGGCGACTGCGCCGGGTTTGGCCGGGTTTGGTTGGGTTTGGCTGGGGCTAGCCTGAAGGGCCCCTGCCACCCGGCAAGTATCTTGTACTGTTCCACGTTGCCACGTTGGTTGCAGGCATAATAGTTTGGCGCTTGGCGTGGGCAGAGTAATCTGCCCA
>JACQOU010000228.1 GCA_016207775.1 Deltaproteobacteria bacterium | reverse complement strand
CACCACAGCCGTACAAAGCTGAACTTTTAGAAATGGAGCCCGTTGAAATCGCCAAGATTCCGATGGAAATTCTTAAACGGGTGCCACCTGCTCCCAAAAGTGAAATTATCGACAAACAGATTGTCGAAACCGAAGAATCTTCCAACAAGACGCTCGATCCCAATACCAAGTTTTTGAGCAACAAGACGCAAACAGCAGAAGAGCAGATGAAAGCCAAAACCGTAGACGACTTTCGCTCAAAAAAGGGCTCTGGGCTAAAAATGGACGCCTCCGCTCAGAGCCCCCACCCATCAGACAGGCCAGAAACGGAAGCTGGCAGGTCAGAGATAGAAGTAGCCGATGGAGACCAAAAAATTGGAATCGCTGGCGGAATGAAGAAAGACTGGAAGACTCTATCACTCAGAGATTTAGGGATTGGAGACGGCGGGCCGACAGGAGCTACTGACGACCATCTTAAGGAGGTGGCCCCGGGTGAGCGCACAATTCTCAGTACCCGGGAATTTGTTTATTTTTCTTATTACCATCGAATCAAGGAGGTGCTCAGACAATTCTGGAAGCCGCTGGTAGAACGCAAACTGGTTAAACTCTGGGAGAGGGGCAAAACGATGCAAGACGAGGAAGTCACGACAAAGCTCCTCGTTCTTCTTGATGAAGGCGGAAAAATCCAGAAAATATCCAGGGTGTCGACCAGCGGAATCGACGATATTGACACTGCAGCCATGGAAGCCTTCCACCACGCGGCCCCCTTCCCCCATCCTCCCCGAGGCCTAGTAGATAATGATGGCTTTGTACGCATTCGTTGGGACTTCATTTTAAGAGCAGAAACCGGGCCAAGAATCCAATTTTCTGCTGGTGGAGGCGCTCGACCTCCGCCGTAATCTACCCCTCAAGCCGATATTCGAACGGTACGGCAACGACTTCGGAGCGGTAGGGGAGCGACCATTTTTGAGCAGCGTGGACGGCGGCCTCATCCAAAATACCGTAGCCGGAAGACTGGACGAGTTCGACGATATCCACTTTACCTTCCCAGTCCATGTGCAGACGCAACAGAAGCGTTCCCTCCCACCCCCGCCGCTTTGCCTCGTCTGGGTACTCGGGAAGCTGATTTCCAAAAGCCCTGATATTTTCTGTGGTGACAAGGGTTTCTCCTTGTCCCCTGGTAATGTCCGTCGCCTCGGCGGAAAACTCTTTTGATTGAGAGCGGCGGACACGCTGCCCCTTCACGTGTTCAAGTGAAGCCCACCGACGTGATTGTTTGTTATGCCTGTTTTCCATCTTCAAAGCATCCACCCAAATGTCTTCAACATTTGCAAAATGAGGAACCGGAATCCCATCGACCTTTCCCAAAAAAGCCAAAAATATTCCGTGGAATGCAACGGAAATAAAAGTGGTTTTGATAAGTAAGTTTTTCACTAGTCCGCTAACACTAACAGCCAGGGTGGTAAGTCAAAACCAAATACAGAATTTTCACGAAGGTCCTGGTTCAGGATTCTAATACGATGCGAATATAAGCTTCTATCACAAACGTACAGTAAATGGCGGCTTCGATCATAGACGACACCGCAAAGAGAGGGATAGGTAAGCACCGGAGTAAGATCTGCAATTTTCTTTTTTTTCACAGGATCGAAACTAACCAGTTGCCTGGTCGCCATCGTGGGGGCGATCACGGCAACCCCAAGTGTTTCGCCCAATATTTCGAAGTCTTCTGGATCCCCGCCGAGTGACTTGCCGTCCACAACGACTTCTGAGGCAGTGAGTTGGGAATTAATTTTTTCGATTCCTCCGTCTCCATTATCATTCCAACTGCCTGCCTGAGCGGTATAAAGGGAACCGTCCGGGCCCCTTTTAAAATCGCTGAAGGGATTTCTGAAATGAAGCGGAATCGTCTTCTCAAGGACGGCAGTTTGGTTCGCAACGTTGAGCACTGCCAAAACCGCGTCTGCGGCCGGCTCCCAATAGTGCAGTCTCTGCAGTTGAACTAGCAGGCGATCTCCCACTCTTGTCATTCGGTACATTCCAGGAAAATCAACCGCACCTGGGGCCAGCCCGCGAAGCGATACTGAATGCAGTGTGTTCATCGCTCCCTGTTCGAAACGTACCTGGAGTAAATCATGAGATCGGCCCAAACTGATGAATGCATTTGAGTCGTCCCAGATAAGAATGTCCTGAGGCAGCGAGTTTCGACCCACAGAGTGCTGAGCAATCGTCTTACCCGTTTTCCTGGAGATCACTTGGATGTTGCTGGCAGTGCTATTCACAACATAGATTCGGTCGCTCCCGCCAGGCACTCTGATCATTGTCACATCGCTAGAGGGACGATCGTAATGACCATTCGCCTTTCCAGTGGCAAGATCAATGGTCCGAATGTCGCTGGTCTGAAAACCATGGTCAGCGGTCACGATAAGAAGCGTGTCCTGTGAAGATTGCCCCAAAGCCGGCGGCTTGGGAGCCGTTTCAGGCTGAGGGCTTGAGCAAGCCACAAGCAGCAGCAACGCTAATACACCAACCGTTTTGAAATAATGATAATGAGCACGGTGAATTAAAGAAATGGATATTGCCATGTTAGATACAGCCTCCTTCCGGGAGCAGGATAACCATCGAATCCTGTCGAATTATCAATAGTCTCAAAAGAACCGACCAGCGACGGAACGGTAATGACATCGGTCAAGTTTCGGACTTCAAGTCCAAATATTCCAAACGTTTTCGTTTTTAACCCAACAGATGCATTGTGTTCAATGACAGTGGAAAGTTCCTTTGTGTTAGCCAGATCCAAATATCTGTTTCCCAGCACCGAAACCTGGTAACCCACCTGCCATCCTTTCTTTGCGTAGGCCAGTCCAGCCTGAAAACGAATGGAAGGCTGTGAAGGAAGAGCCTTCCCAACCTGATACGAAATATTCGATAAATTACGCGTGCTGAGCAGAGTAAGTGCTGCATCCAAGTTGATATCCAAAGCACTTTCCAATGTCATCCCCATTTCGTGTCCCCAAATCGCACTTTCACCTATATTGGCAGCTACACGAGTTTGCTGCGAGTTCACGAGATAGGTAATCAGATCACTGGCCCGACTGATAAAAAACGAATAGGAACACTTAAGGTTTCTAGCTCCCGCAAAAGGATGATTGAGTTCGATATCTGCTCCCAAGTCCCCCTTGGTTGCACTCTCATACATTAAAGAAGGACTGGGTGCGATTCTGGAAGCATCACCAAAAAGTTCATACATGGAGGGAGCGCGGTAGTATTTGCCTACGGTCGACCTGACTCTGAGATTTGGAGTTGCCATCCAAGTGAGTCCGATTCTGGGCGAAGCCAATAAGTACGTGCGCCCCCACGCTGCCTGGCTCACATCGGAGTATCGAAAATAATGTGACAGAATCGCGGGTCGAAGAGAAACACTCCAATCGGGCAATTCCAGGTTGCTTGAGATACCGAACGGCACAGTGAGGCGCTCGTGCTGGCTCAGCTCACGATGCTCTAAAATATATTTTTCATAAGTAATACCCGAAAGGAAATCCAGATGATGAGGCGTTTTAAAGGTCCAGCCTAGACGATTCCTCACTCCAACAGCCCATTGCTTAGACTGGTTGGAAATCGCAAATGAAGGGTCCTGACCGGTAAACTGCTGCCAGTCCGCTCTCAAAAAAGCATGAGCCTGCATTTTCAAACGATCATTCAAATGACGATCCCATTTGAGAGCACTGAGATTGAAAAATTGTTTTAGCTGTCCTTGCTGAAGCTGGCGCGTGGATCCGGGAACTTCTGCATCGGCGTAATAGTTTAAGGAAAAAAACGCAACGTCGTTCGTTTTATCGGCATAGACGGTCAGCCGGGGAAGTAAGGTGAAGCGCTTGAAGCGGTTATGCTGTCTTCTAGCTAATAAATCATCTTCCTTATTATAGGAAGTGCTGTTGTCATCATAGTAAACGTAGTCTTCATTGGACTGCGCGTAAGCTGCGAAAAGTTTCGCCTTAGCCGGAGCGTTGGAAGAGTACCTTCCGAATAAGCGAACAAAATCATAAGAACCGAACTTTGATCCAAAAAGTGCTGTGCGACTATCGTCGGAAGACAGATGAAGATTTAAAGCCCCGCCCAAACCGTCTTCCGCCAGGTAGAGCGGCACACCCTCGGCGTACAAATCCAGCTGAGAAATCATTTCTGTCGGGACAAGAGAAACGTTACCCGCGTTGAATTGAGCGTCTGACAGAGGCACACCATCGAGAAAGTAACGGTTTTGAAAAGGATCGAGCCCTCGAATACGAAAATCAGCGGTTCCCCCTTCCCCCCCCGTCTCACTGACTTGAACTGAAGGAGATTTCTTTACGACCCCTGAAAGCGAAGGCACTTGATCTGTGGATACCTCCATCGAGTATCCTGAAAACTCGGAGGGCTGCTTCGGCTGAGATTTCGGTCTTTTGCCCACTATGGTGATCGGAGGGAGTTGACGCTCAGAAGTCAAAACACCCGGTTGGGCGGTGGCCGCCAAAACAAAAAACACCATTGGGAAAAAAATAAATATTCCAGATTTCAGAACTTCCCCTCCAAAATGGCAAGTATCTCAATATCAGGGGCATAAGGTGCCGTCATCCTTTTCTGTGCTCAGCCACAGCCACTGAGTTTAATCCGGTTGGATCTTCCTTCTATGGAACTTTACTGGTAGGATAGCTCCCCGATAAAGGAGAGATTAAAGATGAGCGAAAACATCACTGTGAGTCTTCAATTTACACCCAACCCCAACACCTTGAAGTTTGTCGTTAACAGAACCCTAATGGACAAGGGAGCAGCTAACTTTACCGAAGTTGGAAAAGCTGAACACGCACCCTTTGCAAAAAAACTTTTCGACATTCCTGGAGTCAGCGCTGTAATGGTGGGCCGCAATTTCGTGACCATTACGAAGAGCACGAGTGGCAACTGGGATGTGCTTTCAGCACAAGTTCCTAAAACGATTGAAAGCTATCTTGCAAGTGGTGCCCCTTTATTTTCTCCAGAGTTTTCGCTGAATGCCCCAGGTTCAGGTGCCGAGGCAGAAGTCGAACAAAAAATTCGGGAGATTTTGGATAATGAAATTCGCCCCGCTGTAGCCATGGATGGAGGAGATATTGAGCTGCAACGCTACGAAAACGGAATCGCGTATCTGTATTTGCAAGGAGCGTGCAGTTCGTGTCCAAGCGCTATTATGACTCTCAAAATGGGCGTAGAAGCACGCCTGAAGGAAGCCGTTCCCGAACTTAAAGAAGTGGTCGAAGTTTAATCCGGGTCATTAGAACAGCAACTAGCAAAAGCACCCAGGGTAGGAACCAAGACAGGCGGCTGTCATTGTCAGACGTATGCACGGCTGCACAGCCAAAGGGTCCGCTGGAAAGCTCGTTCCTTGGATAGACGTAGGTGAGTCCGTCCAGGTCATCTTGAGACAGTACGGCTTTTGTCTTGCCGTTGATGCTGTAATACATCAATGCCGCAGAGTCTTGGCTGTGACCCAACCCAAGCAGATGTCCTAATTCGTGTGCAATGACCACAAATAATTCGGCTTCTGACAACTGAGAAATCTCCGCGGCCCGTCCCGCCTGCCCATTCAATAAAATGGCTCCATAGTCCAACGTGGTTACCGGCGTCGGAATCCAAGTAGCTGCTGGAACTTGGTCAGGGTCCGTGCTCAAATGAGATCCAAAACTGGCATCACACAATATCAACGGGCTATCCGTGGCTGAGCGAGCTAAGAACTGATCTGGAGTGGTGGTTGATTCTTCTGAGGAACGCTCCAGCTTTATCTTGGCAGTCGGAGCCGCATTCCATAAAGCGAAAGAGTCATCGATAATCCGATCCAAAACAGTGCGAGAGATTGTGCACTCTGTATAATTCATGCGCACGCTCAGGGGATTTTGCTCCCAACCCTTTAGGGAGCTGTCCAAGAGAGTCCACCCTCCAAGCCACACGGTCCATGACATGAGCACAATGACCCATCTCATAGCGGTCATAAAACGACCCCCACGCTGACAACTCCCTCGTAATTTCTTCTCTGACGGCTCGCTAAATCCAAGACGATCGCATCCAAGTTGAGTGAAAAACTGGAAGAAAAACGCACTTCAAATCCAACTAGCCAGGTTAGCACCCAGGTACTGACGGCCTTGGCAGGAGTAAAAAAATAGGAATAGTCGGTTCCGTTATTCAGCCGAACGGTTTCGCCGCTTGGAACAAAAAGTTGCCACTGCAACCCGGGGCCTGTGCGGGCCCTCAGGAATACAAAAACCGGCAAAGTGAGATCTAAATCAAACTGTGTGGTGAAGGTTTTTGAAGATCCATCGTAGCTCGTCCGCCAAGGCAAAAGAACACCCAGGGATGGCTCCAAAAAGTACTGCTTTCCCAAGTGGAAACCGCGACGCAATCGCAAAAAACCCGAGAGGGGTCCCGTACTGTTCTTGTACCCAGTTGGCGCGGAAAACCGTTGTTCAAGGCTTGGTAAATAAATACCCGCGTCCAAAGCAAAAAAATTCTTGGTCCTCGGCTGGACTTTGGCCTGAGCAAAGGGAGTAATCAGAAGCCCTGCCAGGAATATGCGTAAAATTGCAGACACTTATAGAAACGTTTTTATCATCCTAGCAAATAAATCTTCTGACAGCCCCCCCCAAAATCTTTGACTAAGCGCGTCGATGGGGGTAGTCCTGGGTTTTATTGCAATATGGGTGATTATATACACAGAGTTTCCTTGGTGAGGATGATGGTCCTCCTTCTCTTATGTGCGACCAATGCATTTGGCTATCATGCGTTTTGTGGCCGCGTAGTACAGCGAATGGCTAGAGCCCTCCCAGTCCAATCGGCAAGCTCCCCTGCTTCCAGTACGATGGAGGTTCCTGTAGTAGCTCCTGTACTAGCAGGACTTGAGGCGGCATTCGCAATCTCGGAAGTGACCGTTCAGGATGCCACGGGTGCAACTGAAACAGTCGCTGGGAAACCTGCCAAAAAAGAGTTGGCTGAAGTGGCGCCTGTGCAACAAACCGAGGAGGTCGCGCCCAAGCCGGAATTGGCCCCGGTCGTATGGTCGAACGGTTCGGGAAAGGTTACCACCGACAGACAGGCGCGGCAGGCATACGAGTTGTTCCTCCAAAACTGGTACGCCGAACCGGCTACCGAGAATATTGATCCGCATCCGGACAGACTCATGGCAGCAACCCAGATATCCTTTCTAGCCATTGGAGGGGGTGGAAAGGTGCGGGTGCCGGCGAGAGTTGCCCGCGATCTGACACTTCAAAAGATACGACGTGAGCGAGCGATTGAAGCCTACAAAGGAAGATTAGCCGAGATCGCCGAAGAAGTGGGTGAAGAGCTCATTCCGGAAGGACAAAGACGAATGGTCAATGCCCTGCTTCGAGGTGACCGACGTCAGGGAATGCTCGGCGCGGAGACACTCGACGAAGTGCTTGAGCTGATTAACACCAATTTAAATGACTTGCTGGCCATCCTTACGTTCAGGGCATTATGCGAACAACATTTGGGTGAGTTGTTCGGTGAAATTATGGAGTTAGTCAATACAGGCAGACTGACTAGAGTGCAGGGGCCTGCTATTTGGACTGCCGTGGACGACATCCACAAAGCCGCACTCAGGCCTTATACCGAAGACTTGTCACCTGAAACAAAAGACACTCTTTCCCGATTGATTGATCCTCAAACCAGCTCACTGACTGAAGTCGAGCGCGCTCAGTTAGCTGCAGCCTTGAAAGCCTATCAGGAAATGCTCTCAGAGCTTCGGATGGCCCATCAACGATTTGCAGTACTAAAAAAATACGGAGCGCTCGGTTTTCGACTCTTTTCATCCATGGGGCGCCCGGATGGAGAACCGTTTATTGGTCGGCGTAGTCCCTTACGGAACAGCTGGGACGCCACCATTTTTGAGTACCCTGTTCTTCATACGATCCTGGATTATGTGATTAAGAACCGGGGAGGCTGTAAAGATCCCACTACGTGCAGGTGGGCCAGCTACCAGATCATCGAGCTGATGCGACAACATACTCCGCACGAGCGCGCTTTCATGTTGCTCACCTACCTTGCGGGAAATCCAAAAAGGGTTGACGAAATTTACCATGATGCTCTGTTAGACGCACTCCCCGATGATCTGAAGTCTGCTCAAATAGGCGCCAAAGAGGTGCAACTGAGGCCTTGGGCAAAAACAGCAGAAAAGGTGACCAGAACGATACTTGAATCCGCCGCCAGGTCGAAGCTTGCCCAACATGCCGGAGGTGCGCTGGGATCTTTGTTCTCAGGAGACGGACAAAAAGAAAAACAGAAACACGAACAGGAAGTGGCAAAAAGGGCAGCCAAGGGCCGGCTCGTTCCGATTCCGCCCGGATTCTTTCTTAAATTAAGGCTCATCCAGCCAACCTGGCTCAGCGAAGGTGGCAAATTCCAAGACATCGCTCAAGCCACACTGACTCAAATTCGGGACCTGACCGCAACGGACCCTGCCAATCCCGCTGGTCCAGCGGCCAAAGAAGCCGACGAGACGGACAGTACTGAACAGCAAACGCCCAAACAAGTTGCAGATCCAGACCCAGGCGCAAACGAAGATTCGACCGCACCGACAGAAGAGAACCAAAGAGAAGCCAAGAAAGAAAAGAAGAAGACGAACAAAACAAATAATCCTGTTAAAAGGCAAAGTGCTCGCAATGGCATTACCGTTGACGACATTGCAATCGCTGGCT
This sequence comes from Deltaproteobacteria bacterium, assembly GCA_016207775.1. Taxonomy (GTDB): domain Bacteria; phylum Bdellovibrionota; class FAC87; order UBA2466; family UBA2466; genus JACQOU01. Next base: position 6,796 of record JACQOU010000228.1, on the reverse strand, counting down.
TGGAAGAAGCCCTGCTTGTTCTTGAAGAGCGAGCACAAGCCCTTTTGGACGAAGAAGTAAAATTGAATGGCTCGCTTCTGGATATCTATGAAAAAGGCGTCGGAATGCCGGAGGGAGCAGCACGTGAAGAGTTCATTCGAAAGCGGTTAGTCGCCTTTTATGATCGCGACCATAAGTTCCATCTTGATTTGGCAGAGTTGTTGAGACGTGTGAATGACATCTATCATGGCCTGGAAGGGTCGTTGTTGCAACACGGCTATACGAGCGAAGATGCAGTAGCAACGCTTGCGTTCTATCTTATGAAATGCCTCACCTTGAGACGATACATTAATGAGTGTGCCGACAATCCGATGTTTCCCGAAGTGCGCAATGCTGTCATTTATCGCGGTCTTAAGAAATATTTCCTTATCTTGGACGAACCATTGCTGCCCGGGTTTTCAGGCGTCATGCAGAGCGCGAGCCGCCAGGTGAGAGAACACAAGGGCAAAATTGGGGTGGCAATCGGAGCGGCTGTAGTGTGGGCGGTTTTGAAATGGTACGCGCCCGGTTGGCTGGCACCTGCAGAGCCCAGCGGCCCCGAAGAGGAACCCACACTCTCAGTCCCGGAAGAAACAGCCCCCGCGTCCTTGACCCGCGAAGAAATTGGGAAACTTCTTAAAATGAATGAAGAAGCAAAAGAAGCCTGGCTCAAGAAACGATTGGGAGAGCTTAAGGAACCTGCCTCACCTGGGCCCAGAGAAGAAAAACCTGCGCCCAAAGTGGACATCAAACCGGTTCCCAAAGAAGACGACGAATCTGCACAATAATCCTGGATAATAGCCACAGTCGCCCACCAGTGTTAAAATAAAAAACACATGGGAGATCCTATGCTTACATTGAAAAAACAACATTTTTTTATTTTCTTCCTTTGCTTGATGATCGCTAGGCCGCTGTTGGGTGAGCCGCCTGCCGGAGATGAGTCATTCTCAGAAGAGCCCAAAAACAATGTGGAAGAGCTTCCTGCGCCGCCGCCAATCGCTGCGCCTCAACCCGTTCGACCGAAAAGAAAATATTTCATTGAAGACCCCCAGCGCATCGACGCCGGGATTTTTCATGTCGCTTTCGCGGCGGGTGGGAATTTTTATATCGAACCGAAGTTGGATGCCAATCGGGTCCCACTAGGCGATTATTTTAAAGATTTCGGTTTTCAGGGGGGCGCATACTTTGATTACGATTACGACGATATCAATTTGGGGCTTCGCGGATTTCTTGGATATAAATATATCCTAAATTCGGTTCATGTCTTTACGTTTGATCCCATGGTGAGATACCTGTGGAAATTTTCTGACAAGGTACATTTTGGTTTGGGGGTGGGAGGTAGCGCGGCGATCTGGTTCCGCAAAGTGACAGACACCTCCGGTAGAGAAGAAGTTGCCTTCATTCCATCGCTTCTGCTGGGGGCTGGCTTTGATTTCAACCCGTTTATGGTCGATTTCAAATGGCTGATCAATCGCATTGGACCAGACTCGACAATCATGGGTTGGGAAGGTTATTTCGGCTTTCGATTATGAAAACGACCAACACGCTATGAGTCTGGCTCAGTTTTCTTTTGTCCCACTGATAGTTTCCACAACACTTTAATTAATTTTTCTTCTTCGACAGGCTTAAAAAGATATTCCGTAGCCCCCGCTTCCAGAGCCTGTAGAACCCATTTTTCGTCTTGCAACCCGCTGAGCATCACAATACTGGGGGGGCTTTGGCCAGCCCCTTTCATGATCAGCCGAGTGGCTTCTATACCCGACATGCCGGGCATAAAGACATCCATGAGAACCAGTTGTGGACGAAACTTGAAGTAACATTCCACCGCACTTCTCCCATCATCCGCTTCGGCCAAAATCTCAAAATCTTCTTGGAGAAGATTGTGGAGTTGCCCTCTGATTGCCTCGACATCGTCCACAATGATGAGTGTTGGTTTCATTTGGATCTTTTGTTATTATCGCGCGTCATGCTCAATATCCTAATACGAGTGGCTATTTGCCTCTTGTTCGTTTTCCTTCCCTTGCAAAGTATGGACCAGTGGTTCTACGATCATTACTTTCGGCTTTCTGGATACCGCCATGCAAAAAGCCCGTTCATTCTCATCCGGATTAACGACGCAAAACTCTCTCGTCTTGGTTCCAAAAAATCCCGGATTTATGACCATCTCGCACCAAGCCAATCAAAAATGTACTCGCTGTGGCATGAACAGTTTCACCGCAGGCTGCTAAGCGTTATCCGGGCTGACAAGCCCCGCATGGTCGTGTTCACTTCCTTCTACGACAGCGTGGATAACCCCTCTGCGCCCCCCCTGGACGACAAAGAGCTCCTTTTTTCCGCAGTACTCAACGAAGAAAACAAACTCATACCCCCACCCTCTTTGCTTACCCCGAACCAGAATTATGGTTTTAGCAACATATTCCCGGACCCCGACAATACAGTGAGACGGTCCTACCTTGTCTATTCGTCAGGTTCGTCGTTGGCATTGAGGGTCTACCACTCCCTTGGGAATGAAAGTATACGCCGTGACTTGTTGCTACCCATGCTCATCGACTATCGCGGGCCAGCGGGAACGTACCCATACTATGATGCGCACGAAATCTTAGATGAAGATCCAGAACCTGGGACGTTTAAAGACAAAATTGTATTAATCGGGCGCGAAGGCAACCCCATGCTGGATTACGAAACGCCCTTTGGAAAAATGTCCCGGTTGGAGATTCAGGCAAACATTATTCACACCTTTCTTGAAAATCGGGAGATCAATCTGGCCCCCAGGTGGGCAACCCTCACCATTGGTATTGTTGCTGTGCTGACTTCGGTAGTGATTATTTTAGGATTCCCCCTAACGCTCGCCTGGTTCTTCCTTCTGCTTTTTTCCCTGCTCACCATCCTAATTACCCTGCTTGCGTTCTCTTATTTGAAAATCTGGGCGGGCGTAGCAAATCCCATAGTCTGCATATTGGGAACCCATTTGCTGATGCTCGGGTTTAAGCTCAGCCAAGAAGAAGAAGAACAGTGGAAAATCCAACAGGAGGCTGAATATCTTAAGGAGATGGACCAATTTAAGAACAACTTTATTTCGCTATTTAGCCATGATCTCAAAACCCCAATCGCAAAAATTAAGGCAATCACAGATCGACTGCTGAATGACGTTTCAAACTTATCGCCTCACATTACCGACTCCCTGAAAGCAATTGCGCAAACGAATTCAGAACTCGCCAGATCCATATCGGACATTCTAAAAGTCACAAAAATGGAATTAATGGCTTTTGAAATTCAAAAAGAGGTCATTGATCTCAACCGTCTTGTCGAGGAGTCGGTGGAGTCATTAAGATTTTTGGCTGAGGAAAAGAAAAATGAAATTGTACTTGATTTAGAGCCCCTCTTTTCAATGGAAGGAGACGCCCACTTGCTCCGTGAGGTGGTCACCAACCTGGTTGAGAATGCAATAAAATACAGCCCTAACAATAAAACAGTCATCGTGCGGACGCACGAGGAAGAAAACAAAGTGTGGATCACAGTTACGGATCAAGGAGAAGGTATTCCCGCAGAAGAAATCCCACGGGTAACTGGAAAATTTTATCGGGGTAAGAATACAGCCAACAAAACCAAAGGCTCAGGCCTTGGGCTGTATCTGGCAAATTATTTTGTGGAGCTTCATAAAGGAAAACTTCAAATCAGCAGTGAAATAGGCCACGGCACTGCCGTTAGCTTCTGGCTCCCCATAAACTCCTGACAGGAGGGGACCCGTGAGCACAGCTCACGGGGCGCAGGCCTACAGAGGGGTACCTTTCGGGGTTGTAAAAAAAATGAATAAAAACAATGGCAAAGCCCTGGTCGTATTGCGTCAAATTTTGAGTTGTGGTATTTAAGGGGTGCAATTTTTACTTTAAACCAGATGAGATAGAGGTGACGTTTGTACCGTATTCTGGTGGTTGATGATGAAGAAGAGCTTCGGAAACAGTTAATCAATATTCTTTCCGAAAAGGGCTATTCGGTCGTGGAAGCTGCCGACGGATTAGAAGCATGCGACAAGCTTTCTAACACAGATTTTCCCCTTGTTCTTTGTGACGTAAAGATGCCGCGCATGGATGGGCTTGAGTTTCTCAAGCACGTGCGTAGCAGCGGATACTCGACTACGGTGGCACTTTTGACTGCTCATGGAAACGTACGCGACGCAATCGAAGCGATTCGCGAAGGCGCATTCGACTATATTGAAAAACCGATCAACGAAGAAAAGCTCCTGCAACTTGTTCAGAAGGCAGAGCGAGCCTTTGACATGATTACCAAAGCCACGCTCTCTGCACCGATACTTGCCTTGGCGGATGGTTCTGAGTGTGTCGGGCAGAGCCGAGGGATGAAGCGTGTTTTTCAATTGGTGGAACGGTTGACCCGTGTCAATACCTCAGTCCTTATCCGAGGGGAGAACGGAACAGGGAAAGAGCTCGTAGCAAGGGCAATTCATTACAATTGTCCTCGTAAGAATCATCCTTTTGTCGCGGTAAACTGTGCAGCCATTCCGGAAAACCTAATTGAAAGCGAGCTTTTCGGACATGAGAAAGGGGCTTTTACCGGAGCGGATCAACGCAAAATCGGAAAATTTCAGTTTGCTGTGAATGGCACGCTCTTTTTAGATGAAATTGGTGATATGAGCCCAGCAACGCAAGTAAAACTGCTCAGGGTGCTGCAGGATCACTCATTTACCCCTGTTGGTAGCAATCGAGAAGTGAAGGCGGATGTCCGGATTATTGCAGCTACCAACCGCGAAATTGAGAAACTGATTCACGAGGGAAAATTTAGAGAAGATCTTTATTATCGGTTGAACGTTATGCCGATCTTGCTTCCACCTTTACGAGAAAGACGGGATGACATTCCCTCGCTCGTGCATCATTTTGTCGACAAATTTAATCGGGAACACGGGCAGACCATTCTTGGCGTGAATTCTGAAACAATATCCGCTCTCGAATCATTCCATTGGCCTGGCAACATAAGAGAGCTTGAAAACGCGATTGAGCATGCATTCGTGGTGGAAACAGCAGACGAAATTACTTTTTTCAGCCTCCCTGAATACATACGCAAAGCTGCACGCAAGACCGTTCCCACCCGCATCCTTTCTGCATCCAGTTCGGCGGCACCATTAGCCTGGACTGAAGGGATGGATTGGGAGAAAACAAAAGAGGCATTCGAAAAAGAATTTATCATCCAGGCATTGAAAAATAATCGCGGCCGGATCAACTTGACCGCCGAGCAGGCAAATATTCCTAAAAACACGCTTCTAAGAAAGATTAAGAAATATAATATCAATCCCCGTGAGTTCGGAGCTTTAGATAGCGACCTGATTTAAATTAGAAAGAAAACCCAAAATCCGTTAAGAAAAGAGGAGTCATTTGTGTAACGCTCGCGGCAATTCCGTTTCCGCTCATACTTGCAAACAGCCCACCCACTCCAGCTCCAGCACTTAAAAACCCAAACTGCCAACGCCATCCCAATGTTCCCAAAGCGTTAAATATATTGGAGCGCGCTTGCTCGCCTGCTTTTTCCATTGTCGCCAAGACCAGTCCAGCGCCCAGTTGAATCCAATAACCTCTGAAAGGTCCTTTATCATGGTAATTCAGCGTGAGCAGGGCTCCATATCCTTTGGAGGTAGCATCTGCAAAATGAGTACTGTTATAAATGGGAACCACCACGCCAAGAGCAAATTGCTCAGAGACTGCTAAACGCAGGCTAACGGCGGGTACAAGAAACGAGGCTGAAATCGCGTTGGCAGTCTGATAGGTAAAACCCCCCGTTAAATTGAGCAACTTAGACGCCGGAGGACCTTTTTCCGGCTCCTTTGTCACGATGGCTGCCACAGCAGGCTCGCGCTCGGGCTCTTTGGATTTCAACAACTCGCCGGGGTCGTCCCCCTGCAAATTTGGCATGATAGCCGCTGCAGGATCCGGACTTGCAGAGGCTACCCAATCCCCCGGAACTATCGGTTCAGTCTGCCCAGTCAGTTGCACAATGGCGCCGGTCGACTCCACTTGCACTACTTGCCCGCAGGCTATCCAGTTTCCATCACGGGCAACACAGGCAAGCTCTTGAAGCGCCCATTGGCGGTTTTCTTCGTGATTTGTGGAAAACATGCCCGAGTTGGGGTCCACCTGAATCACCTGGGCAGCCAAAAGCCATTGCGGAGCCCATAAAACAGCAATGAGAATCAAGATTCGCATGGTTGAGTCGTGTTCGTTCATTTATCGGCAAAATAATGCAAAGTATTGAGGTTTGAATACATCATTTCATTAAGCACTTAATATTTCTTGAACAAATACCGAAAAGAAAGGTGAACAGCCTTATCTACGCCGCTTACGCACCCATTCCCCATGTCTGCAATTACAGAACAAAGCACGCCTCACTTAGTTAAGCTTGCCGCGTGGTCCACTGTGCTCGCCGCTGCTGTCACCACCCTTTATGTGCTGTCCATTGTGGGTACTGATACTACCGGCATGTACCGTTTGTATCTTCTGATGCTGATTCAAGCGATGCCCTTCTTGGTTTCTTTCGCAAAAGAGAAAGTGAATTTTCTAAGTATCATTTTTGCAAACCACCTCATCACCTATTCGGTTGCCAAACTGAACCAGGCACACACTTACTTCAAGGTTCAGTATCTTTTTCCCACTGCCATTAATGCGATCAATGAATTAATTATCTGTTATCTGATCATATTCGGTTCCTATACCGTTGCGAAAAAATTGATTTTTGCTACACCCCTGTCTAATGAAAAAATTAAATATTTTCATAT
>JACQOU010000227.1 GCA_016207775.1 Deltaproteobacteria bacterium | reverse complement strand
GGTATTCTTCAACAAGGAAGTCGAGCGCAGTTTTTGCAACGTCAATTTTGTGCAGCCGTTCCAACTCTCTTTTTTCCAAAGTCACTGCCTCACGTAGAGAGCTAAGAAGATGGGTTCCTGTCATCAGTCGTGAAGACACGTCGGACAGGCACTTCGAAATTTCAACTCCGAGATTACCAATCTTCTGGACCACCTGATCCACTGAAATGTCGGCAACTCCTTCTCGCACCTCCGCCTCTCGCATCTTTGCCACTTCCTCGGTCTTTACATCCCGTTCAGCCTTATGCGATTCCACTTCAGATTCGATTTTTTCAAATTCTGCCTGGATTTCCGCCTTAGGTTTCCTGCCTCTACTTGTAGGTCCTTTGCTGACTGCCATTTTCATACTCCTCTCAAAAACCAGCTTTTATCAGAATGTATGCAAAAGTGGCAAGCACAGCACCTATGACCTCACCGGTACCACGCGTGAGCATCCACCAAGACTCAATAATATGGAATAACGGGCACCCTTTAGAAGATGGAAGCTTAGACTTGCCGCCGCATGGCAGCAATGATAATCAATTTTTATCTCAGGGGTCATGGGGGAAACGGTTCTTGGGTAGGGGCAAAACATTTACCACCGCTCTTTATTTGTTCGCGGGGCTATTTTGCTATTCTTCGTTTTCCAATTGTTTTAAGGCAATTGAGAAGTGGGGCTTTTTTAAACAGTCGGAAAGAGGCCTCTATGATTTTGCCCACACGAAAATCAATGTGCTGCAGACTGTAATGCCTTCCGCGATCAACCCTTCAAGGCCGGGCTGTGGCAATTTTGATGTACGAGAGATTTTCTCCGATTTCGATTTTGAACGAGAGATGATATTGGGCTATGAATCTGACGGACACGGTTATTTGCTGATTAACCACTTCCGCTATGACGGGGCGGCTATGGGCGATAACAATGTTCTCCAATCGAACAGCCAGGCTTCCTTAGGTGCACTTCTCCGGATGAAAAAAGTTCCAGGTGAGAGAAGATCTGCACTTTTGGAGATACTGTCGATGAACCTACCCTTTGAGGGAGTGGCCTGCATCGATAAACTCGCACGAGCATTGGAAGCAGCTGGATTGAAAATCCGGGGAGCAAGAGTGATTCCCGGCGAGATTTTCAAAAAAAGTGTTCTGAATGGTTTTGAAAGCTACGATGGGAAGAAAATACCTTTTAAGCGCTATGTAACCCCGGGAGTTGATTTAGCGGCAATTTATCAGGCAATCAGAAGGAGGGAAAAGGCCGCTATCCATGGATTGCAAAATCAATTCTTTTCTCTGGCTCAAACCAAGCCGGAACGGTTTGCGATGATGCACGGAAGACTCAAGGAGTATGCAGACCTATTGAAGGACGATTTATCTTCACTTCTCCAAGAGGACCCCTCAGAGTTTGAACATTACCGAACACTTTTTGCCAAGTACTTAGGACCTTTTCTCGCGTTAACAGACGAGACACTTCTCAAATGACCCCTTCTGCCTTATGACAGATATCTTTGAACATTGCCTTGTATTCTTCCATCGTACCAAGCCCTACCTTAGCACGTCGTTTGTCTACATTTGCCGCATCCTCAATTTCATGAGGCTCCCACTTACCGGGGCCAACACACCGACCCTGTGTTCCGTACCGTTGTGGACGCGGTGGGTTCTCTCCACGTGCCACACGATCATAGAGATAGGCATAATTGGACGGCTTTGTGTGGCCGATTTTGTACAGGCCTTCTAACACGTTTAGGATTCGTTTTTGAAATGGTCTATCCTGGTCCGCATGCTGAACAAGAAGCCAGGCGTCGTTGTCCGCTTGTGAGCCAAAGACGCTTATGGTGAACCATTCATATTTTTTTAGAAGATCTTTAAGATCGGCTGTATTTCTTGCGTCCATTGATGTCATTCGATTTGAAAACTGCTTCTGGAACTCCATGTTTTCCTTATCCGTATATGCATGTTGAAACGGCACTTGCAAGTATCGACGAGTATATTGATCCACCGCCACCATGAATGAAAGTTTGGCTTTTACCCAGTCCTTATCCACTGGGTTTGCCGGTTTCTGGGTAAACTCCATCGTGATGGCATGAATTTTTTCATCGTATGTCTTGATATCTCGGTCAACCTTTGGACAATCAGAGCACCAAAGTAACCGCGCCCCGCATAGGGACAAAACAAGAATAAGCGTTGCAAGAATAAGCGTTGGCTGAATTTGTCTCATCTATCCTCCTGGGCTTAGCAGAGAAACATTATGCGGGTACTAGCAAGCCAAGGCAAACCAACCTAATAATGAAAAAACATAAACGAAATTCCAGAGGCCAGCGTGCAGCACGCAAATATGATCAAGTTTTCATAGCCCAGACACACTCCTATGGTAAGACGCGACTATTCTTTAAGGGTGGCTGATTCCCAAACACTTAGAAAGTTTTTGATAGGAGGAAATATGAAAACCATTCGTGCTTATTTTATTCTTTCAGTCTGTATCTTGTTTTTTTCATTTGGTCAGAAATCCAAAGCGGAACTACCTGACCTACCTTTCGGGGGTCTTGACATCAGCTCTGTTGTCCAGATGGTTCAGGGACTTTCGTTTGGCAATTTCGTTTCCATGGGAAACCTATCACTGCCGAGCACAATCGATTTAGGAAATTGCTCACCGGAAGTCACCTGGAATGGAACCTACGGCGATATGAAATTTCCGAAAAGCTCTACGTGTCCGATTTCAGGTAACGTCAGACTCAACCTCTTACCATTAAGCGCTTCGATTCGATTAGAGGTAACCGGATTTCCTGGCCTCGAGGCGATCGATTTGGACGTCCTGCTGAACCTTCGAAGACGGTTTAAAACAACCACTTTGAGTTACCAAGTAATGAACGGCAGGCTTGCTATCAGGCCCGAGGCGGCAGGTCCGTTAGTGGAAGTAGCTGTAAACTCGGCCGGGAAGTGGATGAAGAATAAGACCAGCAGCTCCCTGACGGGCCGTTGGAATTTCTTCGATAAAGCGACGGGTGCTGGATACACCTTGCTGGAAGATTTGAAGCAGGTAAAACCAAATCCAGCCGTAATAAACGTGCAGTTGTGCCAACTCACGGGAGCGGTGATTAATCAGGTGGATAGTGGAACGCTCGCACTGTGCAAAGATATCAAGTACTAGGTTCAATCAGTAACCTAGTAAACGGCCAAGAGGTACTTCCTCACTTTTGGAGGCTTCTTCCGAAAGACAGGAAGTACCTTTTTGGTATGGGTATTTTTTATTAACAACCCTGCCCTTAACAATGCCGCTAACTTCACTTTTGTTTCATCTCACTTGCTCAAGTCTCCGTCATAATAATTACAGTCCCATTTCAATTTTATCATCGCCATCCGCATCCTATAGGGCACAGGTAGGGCACAGGTAGAGCGCAGTTCTTTAAGCAGGAGGCTTTTATGCATCGAACCTGTTTTGAAATTGTCGCATGTCTGTTGCTGTTTGGTTGCGTAGAACCCCAGAAAACTTACTTTGCCGCAATCACGAAAAATAATTTTATTCCCTTTACCTTTCCCATGAGTGGGGTTGGAACTGGTACGCTCGTTCGGGGCAGACCGGACAGTTTGCTGATGGTGGCCCCGCCCGACCGTTGTTTCCCATATGAAATCGGCGGAATACCCACAGAGCTTCGGTGGAAGTCGGACGCAAGTCTGGCTGAAACTCATTACAGCGCGACACTCGATTTTAATGCGAACATAAATACCATTGCACAAGCCGGGTTCCCTTCCATAACTTTCAAATTCGAAATGAAAAAAATAAGATCTGTCGATTTCGAAGTAAAGTCAGCGACTGTCGAAATGCTGGATCAGGTGGTGTTACAGGACTTTTACCAGACCGAGATGACACCCACCTGCCGAACGTGGGTTGAAAGCTATCCCTTCGTCATGGATGGCCTCGAAGTCACTGAGATGAGTTTTGTGTTCCGTGACTCGTTCGGAGGAAAAATTGAAATCAAGCCTGAGAATATTAGCCAAATCGTCGATTTTTCCGTTGATATCAAGTGGCATATTGAAAATAATTACACTCTTGTAGTCACCACCCCTAAATTCATCGGCTATCGCCTAGCTCGATTGAGGCCTCAGGACCAGGGCTCAATTAAACTGGTTGCGACCAGGACAGAAGAAAACGAATTTATCTGGGAAGAACCTTACAGCGAATACAGCCTTGCGCTTCCTTCGGTATTTGCCTTGCCTGGATTTGCACTTCTCGGGTGTTAGGACCTATGCAAAACCAAGTCAGAGTCTCAGGACGGGTGGGCAGGCTCTGGGAACGTCAGATTTTGTTTTTCTGGCAAACCCTTTCTCAGCCACTTTTTCGGATACGTTTCAATGGGACCCCAAAGAGGCAGTAACCGGGCGAAAATTCCCAACGTAATAAATGGCATGAGAAAAATTGCAAAGGCAACGAGCAGACCCTCGCGGCCAAAGACCTCGACGTCAAACCTTAAGAAACCTCGGAAGCTTTTCGAAAACATTTGGCCCCCGATGACAACGTTCCAACGCATGGCGAGCACCTGAATCAACAGCAGCATCGCTGAAAGGAATCCCATCGCATTTCTTATCCGGTCACTTAAGCGCTTGCGAAATATAATGGCCGCCCCAAGTAAACCAATCGGAATCACCGAACAAACCAACATTTGAATGACAACATAACTAACGAACAGTTTGGTCATCACCAGCTCGTGCAGAACCTCCCAGTCTTCGTTCGCCATATACGCATGGTTGATAATTTCAAGAAGCTCGATAGCTACGTCGATTATGGCAAAAAGCCACAAGTAACCCATGAGTGCCTGCGTACATTGTGAATCAATTGCCCTTCCCTTTAAGTAATGAATGGCCTGGTAGCAAACCAATACCATTGCAATCCCGGAAACAATTGCACTCAGCAAAAAAATGACCGGCATCATCGGTGAAGACCACCATGGATTGGCCTTGATCGCGCCAAATATAAATCCGACATAGCCGTGTAGCGTGCAGGCTGCTGGAATTCCTATGCTCGCAAGAAAGATCATCACTTTATGGTCGGATTCCAGGCTGGATTTGGACACATTGTCCACGCCGAGGCTTAGCAACCAATAGAGTTTACGCAACAGCATCGAACTGGAATGCTTCGACAAATAGACAATATCAGGTCGGTAAACCAGCCATATCTCAATAGCCAGAATGATGAGATAGGTAGCATAAATGAAACCGAAACCAGCCATGGCAGAGGTCGGGTTTGGGGTCAACATAATATTGAGAGCTCGTTCGGGTCGACCTAAATGCCCCAGAAGAGGGCAGGTAGCAAACAGCAAGAACGCAAACGCCATCAAGAGTGAAAACCGGCTGACTGGTTTTAAGTCTTCCTTATTAAAGACATGATAAAGCGAGGAGATGATAAACGCTCCCGCCACAATACCCGTAATATAAGGATACAAAACGATAAGAATAGTCCACCAAATTTGATTTTGGTTGGGTAGTACAAAGCCTTCCACAAAATAATGGTGCATATCAAATTACCCCTGAATCCAATCCGATATAACGGGTTTTTGGTCTGGTCCCCAGATACGATTTGAGGACTTGTACCCGATTATCTCGCAGAAGCTTGCTAATCTCGCTTTCTGAATCGCTGATGTTGCCAAAAATTCTGGCTTTAACCGGACAGACCTCCACACACGCTGGTTTCAACCCTTGGGTTGTGCGGTGGTAACACCAGGTACACTTATCCGCGACTCCCTTTTCAGGGTTAATGTAGCGTGTTCCGAACGGACAGGCTTGCACACAATAGGCGCAACCCACACAGCGCTTTTGGTCAATAAGGATCACCCCCTCCTTGGTCTCAAAGGAAGCTCCGACAGGACAGACTTGAATGCAGGGGGTATCAATACAATGGTTGCAAAGCTTTGGCACAAAATAATGATGGTACGGCTTACCGAGCGTACGCTCCTTGTCCTCTTTTACCGGCCAAAACCCATCTTCTGCGCCTTTTGGGGAATCGACAAGGACCCTGCCGTTCGGAAAAAATGTATAACGTTCAACCCATGTTCTAAAAAATCCTTCAGGCACCCCATTCTCAGCTTTGTCGGCCCTGACACAGGAACCACAGCCGATACACTTTCTCGTATCGACGAGAAAACCAAAAATTACTTTTTCCGGCTCTTCCTTTTTACTTGCACTGTTTGCAAAGGATTTCTTATCTTGTAGCAGTTCGGCAGTCGTGCATACCAGGTTGCCGAAGACGAAAGTCTTTACTCCAGTTCCGACCGTTTTGGTGAGAAATTCTCTTCTGTTCATTTTCTTCATGGATACACGCTCTGTGTGTGGGGGTTATGACAGCTGACGCATTTCTCCTTCTTCGTTCCATCTGGTTCGGTCATATGTTTGTTAAGGTCAGCTAACATCGGTTGGCCCTCCGGTCGTCCGGTCAGCTTCAGATGGCATCTTGAGCAAACAACCATGGAATCAGGCACTTTAAGGTCTCGTCTCGGATCTTCCTCAATCGGTTCGCCGTTCATCTTGGCAATGTGATGCCCCCCAGGGCCATGGCATGCTTCACACTTAACCTTTTGTTTATGCAAGCTCTTCGGACCTGACCACTGTTCATACTCATAATTATGGCAGTCCTTGCATTTATCAGCGCCCACATGCTGGACGGGAAGCGCCTTAATCTCATCAATGGCGGAAGCGCGAAAATGACCGAGTTTGCCAAAGTCTTTCGGAACAAGGATCGAACGAGCATAAACGAAACAGGCTGCAACTCCGATTAGAACGCCGAGAAGTCTGCCATAGTGTTTTTCAAATTTCATGTATGCTAATCCCTAACTAAAGTGATTCAGCAGCACTTTATTTCTTTTTCTTCTTTTTCAATTCCACGAACAGGTTCTTGAGTTCGGCAGCTGCCTGCTTGGAATTTTCATCAAGATTCTTGAAACTGAACAGGTGCCAGGAATCCGCAATGGCTTTGTAAAGCTGATTCACTTTGTCCACCGCCCCTGATTGCCTCTCTGACGTATAATACAAAGCTGCCCATTTCCTGTAACCGTCCGCCATATTAAGCCGACTCAGAATCCGATCCGCGTGTTGAACGATTTCCGGATGATTCTTTGTCTTCTTGTTGTGACAGGACGTGCAGGTCTCAAGAATGACCGAGGTGTTGTATGTCCTGGCATTCAAGGAACCATGACAAGTAATGCAGTTTGGCGCAACCCCCTTACCTTGAAGCACTTTATAATGCTTACTTTGCGTAAATAAGCCGTAGATATCAGAGTGACATCTTCCACAG
>JACQOU010000217.1 GCA_016207775.1 Deltaproteobacteria bacterium | reverse complement strand
GTATTGAGCTGTGCTAGACAGTTCGCAGGAATTTTCTTTAAACTGCCCGGCTCACCGGGATTGATTTCGAACCAAAGGACAAAACTTCGTGAAATGCCATGTTGATGCATGGATTTGCGTACGTAAGCGGGGACTGTCCCCAGGTCTTCCCCAATCACCTCCGTCCGGTTCCGATGAGATTCCAGAACAAGAATGGCATACAGCTCATCCGCAGGATAACGAAGGTAGGTCCCGTGGCTCACGTTGTCCCCTTGCGGGATGCAGTACATGCGGTGCAAACCCATAATGTGGTCGATCCGTACTATACTGGAAGCGCCCATCACATTTCGTAGCGTCTCAATAAAATAACGGTAACCGCTTTGTCGGAGTTTTTGGGGATGAATGGGAGGGAAGGTCCAGTTTTGGCCTTCCGGGAAAGCTTTATCAGGAGGAGCCCCCGCAGCCACCCCTTCGAGAAAAAGTGTTCGATTGCTCCAAGTGTCAAACCCTTGTGGGTGGATTCCAAGAGGCAGATCAAGATATAAGCTTTTTCCGGCCTGCGCCAATTGTTTGGTTGCGAGCCATTGAACATAAAGGTGAACCTGCTCCCTTTCCAACGGATAGTCTTCCGGTTGAATGTCACCATTCTGCAAAGTTTTTGGCCATGTTGGCCAAGGGGTTTGCCTGTGATCGTACACGGCGCGAAACTTCGCATACTGTCCGAGGTGGGGTCTAGAACTTAGAAATTTCTGAAAACCGTCTTCCTTGTCGCGTCCTTTTGAAAAAAAAGTCTTAGCCAGTGCAGCGAAAAGTTGCGCCTTGAGTTGATAGATCGCAGCGTAATCGACCTTTTTATTTTGCCTTAGGTTGTCGACTTTGGATTGCAGGGCCTTAGAATTTGCCAGTGCATTGGCCTCTGAGCTTATTTCCCACTCCGGGCTTTGTCTGGGGTCGATATAAAAATCATTCCAAAACAGGCGGCTTATGGGCAAATAGGGGCTGAAATCAGCCACCGGTCCCGTGAAACAGGACGCAAAGAGCGGCAATGTTCCAACCATGTTACCGCCCAGACCGCGCGTCCAATCCGATAATTCCTTAAGATCAGTAAAATCGCCCGCACCCCAATTTCTTTCTGTCCGTAGAGAATAAAGAGGGCTAAAGATGCCCCACGTTCTATCGAAGGGGGTGGGGCATGCATAGGTGCACCTGGGAGCGCAAAGCAAACTAGCTTCATGGTTGCGTCCAGATAATGAGAGCCGAAGCCGATGGTAGCCCGAAGGAGGTCGTGGACTTATGGGGAGTGATTTGCTCAAGTTATCAGGAAAAGTTCGTGACGAAGGGCGCTCGGGAGAACTTAATTCGCTGAGTTTAATTTTCCATTCCCTTTGTTCGCTGGATTCCAGGGTAATGCAGCATTCTAGCACCTGATCGGTGTCTCGGGGCCTGATGCGGATCGGCACTTCTACCGGGTTGTCTTCCCAGATCACACAGACCGGTTCAACCAGCTGGTTGAAAAGCTCTGCTTTGGCGCTACGCAAAAGTTCGAGGCAGTGGTCTTCATTGTCATCCGCTGGGATTCCCAGAGCTCGCAGCATGCTCACGGCGCAATCTGTCGCCAATTTGTATTGCGTGCCAATACCGTCTTCGAAGGATGTCTCAATGCCACAGAAATCAGCCAACTGATATAAAGGGTTCATTTTTGAGCAAGTTTCCAAATAAACAAACGGGCTAATTGAAATTGAAGTTCACTGAGCAACGGGTAGTCAAGCACGTTACGACAGCCTAGATAAATTCTCTTCGTTTTCACCGAACTTTACTATTCAAAGTCGACCAAGTTGGAGCTAGAATAAGAAACAAGTCGGCTTTAGAATTGGCTCTTTGATAAGTATCGCAAACACACCAGATTGATTTCGACAATACCGGTTGACATAATCCACACCTGGTGAATGATACAGCGGAGATGGTTCAAAAGTCGGGCAGGGAAGTGAGCGCCGATGAAGATACTAATGTTCGGATGGGAGTTCCCGCCTCGTATTAGCGGAGGGTTAGGGCCGGCCTGTTTTGGTTTAACGAAAGGCCTTTCAGAGCTGGGTACCAATATATTATTGGTTCTTCCCCAAGCTAAAGATTGCAACCCCTACGTAACCCATTTACAAGTCATCGATGCCAATGATTATCGTACGCGGGCACCGTCATTTAAGTCCGAAAGCGAGCACAGCCGTGTGCAGTGTCGTCGGGTCGATTCACCTCTGCGACCCTATATAACCGAAAGCGATTATTCATACTGGATCGAAATTGAAAGGAAGAGGCATGAAACTGCGGGCGTAGAAGAACAAACAACTGGCCTTCTTCCATTCTCCGGTCATTATGGTCCTACGCTCATGGCTGAAGTGAGAAGGTACGCGGAGATTGGAGCCTTGTTGGCTCGGGGTGAGCAATTTGATCTGATCCATGCACACGATTGGATGACCTTTTTAGCTGGGGTAGAGGCAAAGAAAAGAAGTGCAAAGCCATTGATCGTACACATCCATGCCACTGAGTTCGACCGCAGTGGAGAGAGTGTGAATCCGGAGATTTACGAAATAGAGCGATTGGGGATGGAGCAGGCGGATAAAGTGATTGCAGTGAGTCACTGGACCCGCAACAAAATTATCGATCGCTATGGGATTGATCCGGCCAAGGTTGAGGTGGTCCACAACGGCATTCTTAAAGAGCCTATGCTGGATCGGAGCCAGGTAGGGGCACATCCTCGTGGCAAAATAGTTTTATTTTTGGGCCGAATCACCAGGCAGAAGGGGCCCGAATATTTCCTGGAGGCTGCTCGTATTGTTCTCAATCAGGTTAAGGATGTGCGTTTTGTCATGGCAGGAACTGGCGACATGCTTCCTCGCATGATCGAACAGATGGCCAGACTGCGACTGCATCAGCATTTTCATTTTACCGGTTTCTTACAGGGTGCGCGGAAAGAAAGAATGTACGCGATGAGCGATCTCTTTGTCATGCCATCGGTTTCGGAACCCTTCGGCTTGACTCCGGTAGAGGCTCTTCAATACGGCGTGCCGGTTATCGTGTCGAAACAATCTGGCGTTGCCGAAGTCCTTCCTCACGCAATCAAAGTTGATTTTTGGGATATCGAGAGACTTGCTGAGAGTATGATTCATGTGCTGACAAATGAGGAAGCGGCAGAGGGCATCGTTAAGAAAGGCCAAATGGAGTTGGCATCCATAGGCTGGGATTTTGCTGCAGAACAAACCCTCTCAGTTTATAGAAGCTTGGTTCACTAGTTATGGCTAGCATTTGCTTGTGCTTTCAGGTCCACCAGCCGTTCAGGCTGCGTCGGGACTTTGATTTTTTCTCGATTGGCAGCCAGCTGAGTTACGAGGATACGAGCTTAACAGCGGCAGTCGTTCGCAAAGTCGCCCAGAAATGCTACCTTCCCGCCAACCAGCTCATGCTAAAGTTGGTTAACGAGCATAAAGGAAAGTTTAAAATTGCCTACTCATTGAGCGGCGTGTGTCTTGAACAGTTCGAACAATACTGTCCGGAAGTCATTGCATCCTTCAAAAAGCTGGTGCAAACGGGTTGCGTGGAACTGCTGGGGGAGACGTACTATCATTCACTCTCCTTTCTTTTTTCAAAGGACGAGTTTCAGGCTCAGGTGAGGGCGCACGAAGAAGCCATTGGCCGGTATTTCGACATAAAACCCACAACATTTCGCAATACCGAGCTTGTGTACAATAACCAGCTGGCTGAAGCGGCTGAGGCAATGGGTTACCGGTTGGTTCTCTTGGAGGGAGCTGACCGGCTTCTTGGATGGCGGTCTCCTAACTTTGTGTATCGCCCGGCATCTAACTCAAATTTGAGATTGCTGTTGCGAAATTACCGATTATCAGATGACATTGCTTTTCGTTTTTCAAATGCAGCGTGGGAACACTATCCGCTGACTGCAGAAAAATACGCTCACTGGATTCATTCCGTTGGTGCTTCCAGCCAAGTGATCAATCTTTTTATGGATTATGAAACACTGGGTGAGCACCAATGGGCTGATACGGGCATTTTTCAGTTTATGCAAAAGTTGCCCACCGCTGCATTTGCTCGTGAGAACGTTCGTTTTCAAACTCCAACAGAGGTCACCCAGACTCATGTGCCGGTAGGGATCATTGATTCACCCTATACGACTTCCTGGGCAGATACCGAACGCGATACCAGTGCTTGGTTAGGGAATGAGATGCAACGTTCTGCTATGGAGTATGTTTACTCACTGGAGTCCCGGGTTCGCAATACGGGCAGTGCGGACATTATTCATGCCTGGCGCAAGCTCACCACTTCCGATCATTTTTATTACATGAGCACCAAGCGGTCTGGTGATGGAGAGGTCCACCGTTATTTCAATCCTTTTCCCACCCCCTATGATGCCTACGTAACATATACCAATGCGGTGAACCACCTGAATGAAAGTCTCATCGCGAACAGTGTGGTCAGGGAAGAGCGCCCAGCACGAGAAGCCATTCACAACGCTTACCTATAGAAAAGATGCCTGAGTATGCACATGACGGGCCCTACCGGGTCTGGTTCGAAGCTTGTTCGTTGACTCGCTAAGCCTATTTCGATATAACGCTAAGCATAAAAACCCGGGGGGAAATCATAATGGTCCTATTGCGCCACCTTTTTGTTCTTTTCCTCTATGCTGGCCTAGTCTTAGCCGATCTGACAGTTCCTCGGCCCGAAGACGGTCGAATTGCTTCGGACGTGCTATTCCAACTGCAAAACAACCACTTGATAAAACGGCCCATGGAGGAAGTGCTATCCACACGCTCTTTGAGGCTTTTTATTAAGAGTCTCGATCCCGCAAAAAAATATTTCCTGCAGAATGATGTGGATGAATTCATGAAGTTCGAACACGAAGTGGCTGCGAGGCTCAAAGCAAAGGACGTTGGTCTTGCCTATCAGATCTACAACAGGCTTCTTCAACGTATTGATGAACGTGTAAAGGATGTCGATCGATTATTGGAGCAGCCATTTGATTTCTCGGTTGACGAAAATTTGCAAACGGATGCTGAGAAAAAACGGTATGCTCGGAATGAAGAGGAAGCCCAAACCAATTGGCGCAAGTATCTTAAGTACGAGCTTCTCTTGGCCAAGAAAGACGGCAAACCCGAGTCGGACGCGAAAGCCATGCTGAGCCGCCGATACCGCATTTTCCAAAAAGCAAGCCACCAGGTGCTTCCAGACTCTCTACTTGAACGGTATCTCTCTTCCGTTACTTCGAGTTACGATCCCCACTCAAACTACATGGCTCCTTCATCGTACGAAAACTTGAAAATTCACCTTCGGTTAAGCCTGGACGGCATCGGTGCTGTGCTTTCGTCCAAGGATGAAGAAGTTATTATTCAAAGGGTGGTACCTGGAGGACCGGCTGCTAAGCAGGGAGAACTTAAAAGCGGAGACAGGATACTCACGGTGGGGCAGGACAATGGTGAGATGGTAGATGTTACCCACAAGGAGCTCCAAGAAGTCGTTAATCTCATCCGAGGGAAAGCAGGTACTATGGTCAAACTGGGAATCCGTAAGCAGGGGAGCACGGAAACCCGAACCATAGGGATCACACGAGGCAGAGTCGAATTGAAGGATGCCCAGGCAAAAGGAGAAGTCTTGTTGCATGAGTTTTCAGGTCGGACAAACAAGATTGGAGTGGTTTCTCTCCCCAGTTTTTATATGGATATGGATGCAGCCAGACGGGGCATCAAAAATTACAAAAGCTCGACCGAAGATATTAGAAAAATACTCGATGACTTTAGGGTAAAAGGGGCCGACGCGGTTGTCTTGGATTTGCGAAACAATGGAGGGGGAAGCCTCCAGGAATCCATTAATTTAACGGGTCTCTTTATCGACCGTGGTCCAGTGGTACAAGTGAAAGATTCACGTAGGACTCGTGCATACGCTGATGATGACTCGAGTCTGAGCTGGGAAAAGCCTTTAGTGATTTTGGTTAATAAGTTTAGTGCGAGTGCGAGTGAGATTCTTGCGGGAGCTTTGCAAGATTATAAACGGGCTCTTGTTGTGGGGGATTCTTCCACGCATGGCAAAGGGACGGTCCAAACG
Source organism: Deltaproteobacteria bacterium (assembly GCA_016207775.1). GTDB lineage: Bacteria > Bdellovibrionota > FAC87 > UBA2466 > UBA2466 > JACQOU01. Next base: position 1,591 of record JACQOU010000217.1, on the reverse strand, counting down.
ATTTTGGAGTTGGGAGGCCCGGACAGTGTTTATAACCGCAGTATGGGGGCGCTCAAGCTGACTATTGAACAGTTTTATCGGCCCGGCGGCGATAGTACCCAAAAACGGGGTGTATTATCCGATATCGTCTTACCAGCCAAAAGTGACCGGAATGAGTTTGCAGAAAATCAGCTCGATTATGCAATGGAATTCGACCACATTGGGGCTGCCCGGTACACGCCGTACAAAATGGTCAACTCAGAGATAATCCAGGGCCTGGGCTTGCATTCTACGGATCGGCGGAATGGTTCGGCTGACTTCCAGAAAATCAGCCAGCAGATGAAGCGTTTGGCTGAAGCCAATACAAGAAAGCTGTTGCCATTAAATGAAGCGGCATTTTTTGCTTTCATGGGCCAGTTTGATTCAAATCCTAGGGAAGAAGAGAGCGGTGATAACGAATCGGCTGAACCGAAAGCTATCAAGGTCGACTTCTACTTGAAGGAAGTTTTGAATATAGCTTCTGAATATTGCGAACAATTGCAGTCAGCAAACCTCAGTTACGCTCAGCAAGATCGAAAAACTGAATCCGGCGTTGGCAGTTGGTTGCGAACACTGTTGCAATAAATGCCATTGACTTAAATATATATTTACCCGATAAATATTTAGTATGTTCAACAGAATCGTGGCACCTCTCACATCGAAGAGTTTTTTCATGTTCGGGGCACGGGGGGTCGGAAAGACTACATTCATTGAGTCATTTTTCAGCAAAGTGAAAATTCTGTTTTATGATCTGCTTGATCCTGAAGTGGAGGATCGATTCATATTGGCTCCTAATGAATTTGCCGAAGAGATAGACCAAAAGCTTGGACAAGTTGAATGGGTTGTCGTAGACGAGATTCAGAAGTGCCCGAAACTTCTTAATATCGTCCATAAATTCATTGTTAAGAAACGAGTTAAATTTGCATTAACTGGCTCTAGCGCGCGCAGACTTCGTCAAAAAGGAGTTAACCTCCTGGGGGGCCGTGCACTTACCGAGTACTTATTTCCCCTAACACACGGTGAACTTGCCGATCGATTTAGGCTCGATGATGTGCTTATGTGGGGCTCGCTTCCGGAAGTGGTAACAGCGAATAGTGTTGAGGAAAGAAATGGTTTCTTGCGTTCCTATGCCCTTAATTATCTGAAGAACGAAGTTCAGGCAGAGCAATGGGTACGCAAGCTCGAACCGTTTCGAAGGTTTTTGTCTGTTGCGGCGCAAATGAACGGTAAGATCATTAATTACACAAACATCGCCCGGGATGTCGGCGTGGATACCGTCACGGTTCAGTCTTATTTTGATATCCTTGAGGATACCCTAGTCGGCATCCGTCTTGGCGCACATCACCGATCAATTAGAAAACAACAAGCCAAAGCCCCTAAGTTTTATTTTTTTGACTTGGGCGTCAAGCGTGCATTGGATCGTACGTTGGACATTCCGCTCAGATCTGGCACTGCCGCCTATGGTGAAGCCTTTGAGCATTTCATAGTGCTCGAGATTTTGCGGCTCGCTACATACAAGAAGAAGGATCATGAGCTTTCCTATGTTCTTACTAAAGATGGAGCTGAAATCGAT
>JACQOU010000216.1 GCA_016207775.1 Deltaproteobacteria bacterium | reverse complement strand
TTGCCCCGCGGAGATTCATTGGTGTACTACTACTTCATTGATAAGGACTTCGGTCTGATGCACATAAAGATTCGTATATAGATCCGCCTGAAGCTGTCCTACGGGATCCCTTCCATAATTTTTATTATGCAAGCCTTACTCGTGCCTGATCGCTTCTCAAAAAACCACAGTTGTCCCGCTTATCCGTAGATATATTTCAAAGTCAGAAGGTGGTTGTCCTCTAATTTTTTTTGCCGAACGTCATAGCGAAGAGTCGTGTTGACGTTTGCATGACCAGCTAAATTTGCAACACTTTCGATCCGAGCGCCACTTTGGAGCGACTCTTGCCGAACAAAGCTCTTGAAATAGTGGCGACAGTGCCGAGAGCTTCCTGTTAATTGAGGTTGGGCTATAGTTTTCCCGCAAATGATCGCGGTATTTAATCACATGAGCGATTGTTACCTCTCGGGTCCCCTCAGCAGGAGCAGGCGAATCGATATTAGCCTGCCCTGATGGCGCGAAATCTGGGAAAATGCTTTCGAGACACGCGCTGCAAGAACTAAGCGGCAAGACTCTGAATGAGCATCCAATCCTTCTTAACGTCCCATGCTGTACCAAAAGAGCCGTAACACCGCCGGGCAACTTCGGAAGGTCCTAGGTTGGGCTCCCTCTCCAACAGTGCCCACATATCAGCTCGGTATGTCGGGCCAATGATAATCCGATATTTGTAGGCCTTATGGTTCTTCGCTACCCATCCCGGTGATGCAATATCACTTTCCCGATGGCGTAGCACTTTGGCCGGAACCAAAAACTTGGAACCCCGGAAGCGATTGTCTTCACCATCCCGCTTTAGAAAAAAACTCATTTCATCTTCCTCAAGGAGGGCGACTCTCGGGCCTCGATAAATCCGTTGTAGTTTCGTCATGCGGGGGTCCTTTTCTTGCCACTTAGCAAGCGCAGACCAAAATGCCTTTAACTTTTTATCGCCAAGTTCAACCAAAATTGATGTCAGACGATCAATGTTGGTTTGTTTTAGGTGGATCGGCACCCAGTCCACTAGTAAGGACAATGTTCGCAGATCCCCTTTTAGACCCTCGATCGATGCTGCGACCAGCACATTCTCAATATTTGGCTCGTCTTGATTCTTGTCACTAGCAAACAAGAAACCAATCGACACGAGTTGCCTTGTAAGTTCGTCCTTTTCCGGAAATACGTCGGGAAGTATTTTCCTTTTAAAGCTCATAACCCAACCTCTTTGCAAGTCGCTGCAAACTCTTCTTCACATGCTCGGGCCATGCCGGATTAGCATCTCGTGCCTGAAGCCATAAGAGAGTGTCTTTCAATTCCTCTTTCGTGGGCTTGAGTGCAAGGCAATCTTCTAAATCTTGAAACCGATCGCAATAACCAAACAATTTTGTCTTGAGAAGATCGTCTCGTCCCAACGTGAATAATGAAAGGGCTTTACCAGAGAAGATGGGAATTAGCCGATTTATCCATCCAGGAGAAAGATCCTTTCGTAGACTGGCCGGGCCGTTGTTAAACCATTTGTCGCCAATCTCCCAACCTTCTTGCCGCTTACGAGCTGCAAATTCTTCTGCTGCTTTCTTGATGTTATCTGGTAGATCAGGATCGAGAACATCACAATCTTTAGTTGCGCGGGAAATTACGCCAAGAAAAGAAAGCGCTGTCGCTCCAATGACCACTGCCCGAAGGGATATGTCCTTCTCTTCCAAATACCGATCAAAACACTCTATTGTTGTTCTTGGTTCCATGGTATCATTATATAAAATACCACAAAAGAAAACCACTCAATCTTTCTCGTGTTAACGCAAGCGGCACTCAATTACTTGAATTTTTTCATATTATTCCTAGAGAAGGGTACATGCTTCCTTTATTTATGGAATATGCCCGTTCGCTCTGCGTCGACTTATGCTTTCAGGACTTCGGGCAAGAACTCGCAACGCTTCCTGGCGCCTACGCGCCTCCAGAGGGACGACTGATGCTGGCGGTTGCTAACAAAGTTAGCGTTGGGTGTGTAGCATTGCGAAAGCTTGAGACGGACGTCTGCGAAATGAAGCGGCTGTACGTGCGGCCAGAATTCCGAGGAAAACGTCTCGGACGCCGGCTTGCCGAAACCATCATCCAGGAAGCTAGATTGGCATTAATAATACTTGTCAAAAACCCTGGAGTTGCCTAATTAGTTTTTATCGCGTTTATGGACAACCGCAATAGCTGCCGCTGTTTTTGTGGGGTAGAGGGTAGATTGTGAGCCGGAATTTTTTAGATTTAGATTCTCCGTATTGTGACTACGATTCTTGCCGGGCAGTTGTTTTTCCTTGCCCTTATGAAAAAACAACCTCTTATCTAAAGGGCACCGTTTACGGACCTCAGCGGATCATTGAGGCTTCAGCACAAGTCGAACTTTTTGATATTGAGACGACGAGCGAAGCTTACAAGTGCGGCATTCATACCTTGGCGCCCTTCGATTACAGTGCAGGTACCGTGGATACCTGGTTAGACAGCACTGAAGTTGCCATCTGCGCCCAATTAAAAACCGGAAAATTCCCAATTATCTTAGGAGGGGAGCACACGATCAGTATTGCACCTATTCGTGCATGTTCTAAACACTTTGGGCCTTCGCAAATGTCCGTCTTGCATTTGGACGCTCATAGCGACATGAGGGAAGAATATCAAGGCAATCGTTACAGCCACGCCTCAATCATGAAAAGGGCGCATGCGTGTGTCCAGCATACTTACTCAGTTGGAATTCGTGCACAAAGCATTGAAGAGAACGAGTATCTTACGGTAAATAAGCATCGCTTTGGTGTGCTCTATGACCAGGAACGATTTGCAAAAGGTCTTTCCGTAGAGGAAGCCCTACGTTATTTGCCCACTGAAAAAGTTTATATCACCATTGATCTGGACTATTTTCAGCCAGAGGAAGTGCCGTCCGTAGGTACCCCCGTACCGGGTGGCGGTTCGTGGTACGAAACGATTAAGTTCTTGCGGGGTATTTTTCAAAAAAGGCAGGTGGTTGGTTTCGACGTGGTTGAGCTGAAACCAGACCACGATAAGCGAAGCGATTTTTTTGCAGCCCAACTGGTGTATAAGCTGATAACCTACAAGTTTCAGGGGACTTGATGGTTACATTCCTTTATTACTCTGTTTGGATAATTTTGACGCTATGGTGCATCTTCCTGCTTCTCTATCACAAACGGGAACCTTATTCGACGATCATATGGTTGTTGCTTGTTTTCCTAGTGCCTATTTTAGGTGCCCTTTTGTTTCTTGTTTTTGGTCCAATACGCCTTGAGCGTGGTGCGGTAAAGCGAAAAAGAAATATTGAACAGCAATTAAGCGAGTCCGATCCAACTGTTTTGCTGACGGTTCGGGAACCGTCGTTACCTCCAAGCGATCTTACGAAAATTCCCACTGAAGAAAATCAGGTTTTCCGTCTGGCAGAGCAAATCTCAGAATATCGTTTAAGTACCGGCAATAAAGTTGAAATTATCGTTGACCCCGATGTCGCGCTCGCCTCCATGCAAAAGGCTATCGAAGGAGCCAAACAATTTATTCATTTGGAATACTACATCATTGTCTCCGATGAAGTGACAGAACAACTGTTCGACAGTCTCATTGAGGCTAGGCGTAGAGGGGTTGAGGTGCGCGTTCTTTATGATTCTCTTGGTTCACTTTCATTGAAAAAGATTTATTTCAGAAGGCTTACCGAGCATGGAGTGAAGGTGGCTGGTTTTCTGCCGCTATCTGCAATCGCTCAAAGGCTTAACTTAAATTTTCGTAACCATCGAAAGATACTGGTTGTGGACGGAAAAACGGCGTTCACTGGCAGCGCAAATATCGGAAAGCAATATTTGGGTAAGCGCAATGACAGTCAATGGAGAGATAACGTTGTGAAGGTTGAGGGACCCGTTTGTCTCCAATTACAAGACGTTTTTGCAAAGGATTGGCAGTTTACCACGAAGGAAGATCTTTATTCCGCAATGTATTGCCCTGTGCCTCAGCGGTGCGGGGATGCGGTCATTCAAGTGCTTGAAAGCGGGCCGGATACCCGGTTTCAGACTTTATACCAAGCTCTCTTCTTGGCGATCACAAGTGCACGCTCCCATATACTGATGACTACGCCCTATTTTATACCGGATTCTGTCATGATGACGGCACTGACCGTAGCTGCTTTACGGGGTGTAAAGGTCCAGCTCTTGCTGCCCCAAAAAAACGATTTACTGCTTGTTCAACTGGCCTCTCGATCGTTTTATGAGGCACTTCTTGAGGCTGGCGTAGAAATATACGAATACGAACCTCGTATACTTCATGCGAAAAATCTTATTATTGATAAAAAGTGGACCATCATTGGATCAGCCAATATGGATGCCAGAAGTTTTAGATTAAATTTCGAAATTAATCTGTTGATTTACGGCTCTAGCGTCACCGAGCAGGCGGAGAACCTATTTGAGGCCGACCTTCAAAAGTCGAACCGGGTGGAACTCGCCACCTATTTAGCCAGGCCCATGGTACGCAGGTTATTGGAAAATGCATGCCGGTTATTTTCGCCTATATTGTAAATCCCGCAGTACGGTGGGTTTGGGTAGGGTGCGGGGCGCAGACGGTAGTAAATTTACAACACCGAGCGGCAGTTTAGATTTATAATAGCATTAATGAGCTTGCCAATCGTAAATTTTCTCGTTTCTGTAGGTTTGATTACTTCAATTGCAGAGTCTTCTTTTGTGGGACATCCAGCACTTGCAGGTGCCAATGAACTTAGTGCGTCACCGCCCACGTCCTGCTCGGAAGCCGTGACAGGAAGGATAGAAGGCAGTCTCGTTAGGAAGAGGGGAATTGCAAAACTTTTCAAAGCGGAAATAGCAGAGGACGACAAAGATTTGTTGGCAGTGCGTTTAGTTGGCGTAGAAGCGGTTCAAATAGCTCTAAAAAATATGCCGTAGATCCCCGCCGCTTGCGGCGCGGGATATAAGGCATCCTTGCCAGGGGATTGTAAAGGGGCTCGGAGTGGCCCCTTTTCCCGTATAGGGC
>JACQOU010000215.1 GCA_016207775.1 Deltaproteobacteria bacterium | reverse complement strand
GCATTAGGCTTGCAGCTTATTCTTTCGGCTTACCCGTTTTTCATTTGTCGCAGGAGGAAGTGAGATGGCTGAACCTGCCAAAAAAGCCCCCGAATCCGTTGCACAGGAAAAGATTGGCGATACCTCAGTTCAAAGACGAAAGCTGGATATCTTGGGCATTGTACTCGCCTGTCTGGTTGCGTTGAACGTAGCCGGTGTTGTGACGCTGGGATTAATGATGCAGAAGATGATGGCACGTATGCACGAGTTGGAGCAGGCGGCACAAAAGCAGCAGGTTGAGGAGGAAAAAGAAGAAAGTCCTCTCGGCCAGGAGCTGCAAGCTCAAAGTGTTGGCGTATTGTACCCATTGGAAGGATTCTTGGTTAACCTCAATAGCGATGTGGGACCGAAATTTTTGCAAGCGCAGATGGAGCTTGAGTTGGCTGACCCGGGAGTTGAAGAGGAACTTTCAAAAAAGAAAGCAGCTGTGCGAGATACCGTCATCGTCTTGATGAGTAGTCGATCCTATAAGGAGCTGCGCGAGCCCAGCGGGATGAAAAAGTTGCGGGCAGATCTAGTAAAGGCAATCAACAATCTGCTGGCAACGGGAAAAATTAAAGAAATCTACTTCACGCAGTTTCATTTCAACTGAACCTATACCGATTTTCAATTTTCAGAGGTGTGAATGGCAGAAGTTCTATCCCAATCAGAAATTGATGCCTTGCTGGCTGCGGTTTCCAGCGGGAACGTCGAAACAGACGACTCGGCACAGAAGTCGAAACCTGGTGCAAAAGCCAGCATTGACTGGGTGGCTTACGATCTGACAACGCAGGAGAAGGTGGTTCGAGGCAGGCTGGCAGCACTTCAGGGAATTAATGAGCGTTTTTGCCGTCATTTTCGTGCCACGTTGTCCAACCTGCTCAATCGGCACGTCACGATTACGGTGATGAATACCGAGTTTGTCCGTTTTTCGGATTACCTCTCCAATATTCTGTTGCCCGCTTCCTTGAATATCATCGCCATGAAAAATCTGCGTGGTTATATGATTTTAGTTGTGAGCTCCAAGCTCGCCTACGCGCTTGTCGATACTTACTATGGCGGCTCCGAACGACCCTTTTCAAAAATTGGGGGCAGAGAAGAATTTACAAATATTGAAACGAGCATGATCAAGAGGATTTGTGGGCTTGCTTTAAACGACTTGAAGGAAGCTTGGAAGCTCAATTATCCCCTTGAGCTGGATCTGTTGAGATCGGAGTCCAACCCTCATTTTGTCGGCGCGATTCATGGTTCCGAAACGGTTGCCGTCATTACATTCGAAGTGGAATTCGAAAATCTTTCGGGTCCCTTTGTGGTTTTATTGCAGCTTCGCGCTTTGGATCCCATTCAGCCTTTCTTGAATGTGAATGTGACGGGAGAAATTCCGGCCGATACGGGCATGTGGAGGAACCACTGGTTGAGAGAGCTCGGGGACATCGAAATGAATATGAAGGTGGAAGTGGGGAAATCTGAACGCACAGTGGAAACTCTTGGACAGCTCAAAAAGGGCGATGTTCTCATTTTAGATCAGGATGCGGCCGCTCCTTTGGTCGCTTATATCGAAGAAGTGCCCAAGCTTCGTGGCCTCATGGGGGTTTGCAGGGGCAATACAGCAATCCAGGTGACAGAATTACTGCCGCCGAAGGAAAGAGGGGAATAAGTATGGAATCGAATAATGCGGAAAAACCACAAGGCAATCAGGAAAATCAGGATGCCTCCACTCCAGCCCTTAAGCTGCATGTCAATCAACCGGCCGATGGATCCAATCTTGATTTTGTTCTCGATATTCCATTGAAGGTTACCGTTGAGCTCGGTCGCTCAAAATTGCTGGTTCAAGATTTGCTGAAGCTGCACAAAGGTTCGGTACTTGAATTGAATAAACTCGCCGGAGAGGCCCTCGAAGTGCTCGTGAATGAGCGAGTCGTGGCTAAAGGCGAAGTCATCGTTGTAAATGAAAAATTTGGAGTGCGCCTGACGGACATTGTGAGCCACGCAGCCCGTATCCGACAATTGGGGGAGTAAAAATGTTCCTCTGGTTTGCCCTACTCATCTGTTCTACAAATGTTTTTGGGTACCAGATTGCCCATGTTTCCGTGTCAGGTGAAAAAAAAGCGGATGTTCTGTTTGAGACTTCAGGCGCTGCGGGCACTGGGCCAACTTTCATTTTACGAGAGAACTTGATTGAGCTTTCTTTCCCCGGAGCAAATCTTTCAGAATCATTAAATGGAAAGGTTGACTTGGCGGAACCGCATCCGCTCATTCGCCGGGTCAGCTCCTATGCCTTTGAAAATGGCGTGAAAGCGAGAGTGGTGGTCAACGGGAGCACTGAACAGCTGAAAGATAGAATCCGGTTGCGGCCTATAGCTTCGGGTTTCCAACTTGAACTGGACTACCCAAAAAACGAAAATTCTGCTTTGGGCTTATTACGTGAGGAGCAGTTACCCGTATCAGCCGGTATGGTGAAAGACAAAAGTATTTTGCGACGTGCGCCATCGATGGCGATGATATTATCTGTACTGTTTCTATGTGCTTTTTCTGTGGGTTCCTTTTTCCTGCTTCGTTTCTTAAGGACGAAAAGTCGATGGAGCGGCAGCAGGAAATACTTGATCGAGAAACTGGGATACTGTCCCTTAGGCCCCAAGTCCGGCGTTGCGCTCGTAAAAGTGGGTAAGGAGTTCGTGCTCATAGGGGTTACGCCCAACCAAGTTTCGATTTTGTCGTCCCTTCCCCAGCTTCAGCAGCAATACGTGGAAGATTCCCGACTAGAGCGGGGGGCTTTCAAAGAGGCTGTTGAGGCTCAAATCATGAATTTTTAGAGTTAACCCATGATTCCCTTATTTGCTTTGAAGCTCTTTGTACATGTTTCCTCTGCGCTTGCCAGAGGTACCGATTCAGTGCCTTCTCTCCAGATCTCCTTGGGTTCGGCTGCGCAGACTGGAGAGGGTGCGATGGTGCTTAAGATTGTTGCTCTGTTGACTGTCTTGGCTCTTGCGCCGTCGCTGTTGATCATGCTGACGTCATTTGTGCGCATTGTGATCGTCCTGTCCTTCGTACGGCAAGCCGTTGGAACGCAAGTCTTGCCGCCCAACCAATTGATTATCGCTTTAGCTCTTTTTCTAACGGCATTTGTAATGGCTCCGGTAGCCAAACAGATTCACTCAGAAGCACTGACCCCATACCTTGAAAAGAAAATGAGTCAGCAGGACGCCTTATCCATCGCGGAGGCGTCCATTCGCAGTTTCATGTTTAAACAGACAAGGGAACGGGATTTGGGATTATTTGTAAAACTGGCGCATATGGAAACTCCGAAGAAAAGATCGGATGTTCCAACTTACTTACTCATTCCCTCGTTTATGATTAGCGAGCTTAAAACCGCCTTTCAGATCGGATTCATGATTTACGTGCCGTTCCTCGTACTGGATATGGTGGTGGCTTCCGTGTTAATGGCAATGGGCATGATGATGCTTCCACCTGTTGTGATTTCGCTTCCGTTCAAACTCATTCTGTTTGTATTGGTAGATGGATGGCAGCTCATTGTGGGCTCTCTGGTTCGAAGTTTTGGTTAGTCCACTCAAAGGGGAGAGGGTATGCACGCAGAGCAGGTGTTGGACATTACCCGCCAAGCGTTGAAAGTGGCTGTGATGCTATCGGCGCCTATGCTTGCGTTCGGAATGATAGCGGGCTTGATCATTAATGTGTTTCAAGCGGTCACTCAGATCACGGAAACGACGTTAAGCATTATTCCTAAAATGCTGGCAATGCTGGTTGCACTGCTTCTGTTTTCTCCATGGATGCTCGATGTGATGACCGATTTTACGGTTCAACTGTTTGAAAATATTCCCACACTCATTCGATGACCTATTTTTTTCCAGATAAATGGCTTGAGTCGGTGAATGCGGTAACCATTTTTTTTCGCTTTCTAGGCCTGTTTTTGCTGATGCCCGGGTTTTCTCACAAAGTCATTCCACCAACGGTAAAAATCTTGCTTGCTGTGGCAGCTAGCTTTGCTCTTTATCCCGTCGTTAAAGCTGATCTCGCTCCGTTGTCACTGGGAGTTGGGGATTTTGCGCTTCGAGCCATTGGTGAGACGGCGATTGGCTTGTTAATGGGGCTCGCGGCCCTTTTTACTTTTGAAGCGATAAGTTTCGCGGCACAACTGGTGGGTTATCAGATGGGATTTGGGACAGTGGGATTAATGGACCCCAATAATTCTGCTAACGTTTCCGTTTTGGTACCGCTTCAGGGTTGGATTGCGCTGATGATTTTCTTTGCTGGGGATTTTCATCATCAAATTCTGCAAACCTTTGTCCTCAGTTTTAAAGTTTCCGGAGCTTTCAGCGGATATTGGCCGGGAAACGTGGAGTTATTGCGCGCTTTGCTTGGGCTTTCTGCTAAGTTTTTGGTTCTGGGTGTGCAGATGGCCGCTCCGTTCACCCTGCTGATTCTTCTCTGCAATGCTGCCATTGGAGTGCTGGCGCGCACATTACCGCAGATGAACATCTTGCTATTCAGTTTTCCTATCACCATTACTCTCGGGCTTTGCGCGATGTATTTGTTTGCGCCGGAATTGCTCGACTGCATTGAAAGATTTTTTGGGGATATGTCGTCGGATGTTCTGCTGGTGTTGAAAACGATCTAACATGCCCTTTCCATCTGACAGTTCCGGTGAAGAACGAACAGAGACAGCGACACCCTTTCGTCGGGAAGAGTTTCGCAAGCGGGGTAACGTCGCCGTCAGCAGAGAAGTGATCTCCATTGCGCTATTGTTAATGATAGGAGGAAGCCTTTATTTTGCAATCAGCGGCTTTTTCAAGGGTTTTCAATTTCTGGCGAATCAATATTTCCAGTTTTCATCAATTCATGACTATGGAAAGGGTCAAGTGGTCGATATTGCAATTGAGCTTTTTAAATCCTGGGGCTGGATGGTGGGGCCCGTCCTAATGGTGGCAGTGATTGCCGGGATAGTGGCCTGTACAGCGCAGGTTGGTTTTTATGTCACTTGGGAGCCCCTTTCACCCGACTGGAACAGAATCAATCCCGTGAATGGGTTTCAAAGACTGTTTTCTTCTCAAGCAGCCGTCGACGTGCTCAAGACCTTGATCAAACTGGTGGTCTGTACAGCAATCGTCTGGTGGATCATCCAGTCACAACTGAATGGGGCGCCTTCCTATTTTGGCAAGTCTATCCCCGAGCTCCTTTCAGCCATGCTGGGTGCTATGGGCAAAGCCTTTTTTGCAATCGTAGGGGCCTTATCGGTCTTTGCCATTCTGGATTATGGATATCAACGTTTCCGGCATGAACGGCAAATGAAAATGACTCGAACAGAAGCTAAAGAGGAATTCAAACTTCGAGAAGGAGATCCACTGGTCCGTTCCAGAATTAAGTCGATTCAGCGCAGGATTGCCAGCAGAAGAATGATGGAATCGGTTCCCAAAGCCGACGTAGTGGTCACTAACCCGACTCACTTGGCTGTGGCGCTGAAATATGACTCCGATACGATGCACGCTCCTAAAGTCACTGCTAAAGGCGCAGGGGTGGTCGCAGAGAAAATAAGGGCGATAGCGCAGTTTCACCACGTTCCACTCGTCGAGAACAAACCGCTGGCTCGAACGCTTTTTCGTGAGCTGGATGTTGGCGATTTCATCCCAAAAGAGCTCTATAAAGCAGTCGCGGAGGTTTTGGCCTACGTTTATCGTTTGCGGGGCGTAGGATACAGACAGGCGGCTAACCATGGATAATGAATTTCGTTTAAACAAACTTTTCCAGCATACCGATTTGGGTATCGCACTTGCTTTGATGGGCACTCTGTTAGTGATGATTTTGCCGGTGCCCGCCTGGTTGATGGATCTTCTTATCGTAGCCAACATTGCGTTGAGTATTGCCGTTTTGTTGGTCTCCGTTTATTCCGGCAAGCCGCTCGATTTTTCCGTCTTTCCTACCATGCTTCTTTTTTCAACGTTGTTTCGACTGTCTATTAATGTTGCATCTATCCGACTCATATTGCTTAACGGCCATAATGGAACGGCGGCTGCTGGGCATGTGATAGAGACTTTCGGTCAGTTTGTTGTGGGCGGGAACTATGTCGTCGGTACAGTTATTTTCATCATCCTGATCATTATTAACTTTGTGGTAATCACCAAAGGTTCTGGGCGTGTCGCGGAAGTGGCTGCGCGCTTTATTTTGGATGCCATGCCCGGCAAGCAGATGAGCATCGACGCAGACTTGAACGCGGGACTCATTAATGAGGAACAAGCCAGAGACAGACGAAAACGTATTGAACAGGAAGCGGACTTTTATGGAGCAATGGACGGTGCCAGCAAATTCGTTCGTGGGGATGCAATTGCTGCCATTCTGATTACATTAATCAACAGCATTGGAGGTCTTGCCATCGGCGTGTTTCAAAAGGGTTTGGGTTTAGGGACCGCCGCCGAGTATTACACGTTGATGACCATCGGTGATGGTTTGGTGACGCAAATTCCCTCGCTCATTGTTTCCACCGCAGCAGGTATCGTCGTCACCAGGGCCGCAAGCGGAAGCGAGCTTTCGAAACAGTTAGCGAGTCAAATCTTCCTCCAGCCCAGAGCCATTGGTTTCACATCAGTCATTCTTTTCATCATGGGATTGATGCCAGGGCTTCCCGCTTTGCCTTTCCTTTTGTTGTCAGTAGTGGGCGGTTCCATCGCGCTGGCTGTCAGGCGCATTGAGCGCGCAAAAAATGAGAGAAAAACGACTGAAGAGCGAAAACAGCTCGAGCTAAGCGCTTCCGAGACGAGTGCGCCGCCGGATGTGGACGTGTTGGAACTGCAAGTCGGTTATGGGCTGGTGGGGCTAGTGGATCCGGAAGCCAAAGGCGATCTGGTTGATCGTATTTACCAGCTTAGAAAGGAATTTGCCAAAGATCTGGGGATCATTGTTCCGAAAGTGCGCATTAAAGATAACCTGGAGTTACAACCTGCTCAGTACTCAATTTTAATCAAGGGGGTTTCGGTAGGGGGTGGAGAGTTGATGACGGGTTCGGTTCTCGCAATGGATCCGGGCACGGTGAGCTCCCCCGTTGCCGGATTAGAAACCAAAGAACCGGTGTTCGGATTATCCGCTCTTTGGGTGAATGAAAAACAGAGAGAAAAAGCGCAGATTGCCGGTTACACGGTGGTCGATCATCCCTCGATCATTGCTACGCACCTGTCTGAAATCATCCGAAAGCATGCGCATGAACTCATAGGCCGCCAAGAACTCCAGGCGCTGATTGATAACATCTCCAAGCATCACCCAAAGGTCGTTGAAGAGCTCATTCCAAAAGTGCTCAGTCTGGGTGCCGTGTTGAAGGTTTGTCAGAACTTGCTGAGAGAGCAGGTCCCCATACGCGATTTAACGACGGTTTTAGAGACTCTAGCGAACACTGCAACGCAGTCGACTGACCCCGACACCCTTACCGAATATGTGCGCTCTTCGCTAGCGCGTACGATTACACACCGATTGACCTTGGGAACGAATGAGCTTGAGGTCATGACATTCCAGCCGCAAACCGAAGAGGCACTCATTAGGGCTTATCAAAAGACCGACGTTGGCGTTGTTCTCAATATAGAGCCTAATTATTTTGAGAGACTTGTTCAGGCGCTGCAAAGAAAACTCGATCAAACGGTCTTTAGCAGCGGCTCTCCTGTTTTGCTGTGCCACCCCTTGATCCGTAGCCAGTTGAAGCGGTTGCTGGAAAGGTTCTTGCCAGAGCTGAGCATCGTTTCAGCAAATGAAATTGCGCCCTTCGCTAAAGTCAAATCGTTAGCGACGGTGGAGGCCAGCTCCTGAAGAAGGGATAAACTATGTTCGTAAAGAAATTCGAAGCTCCCACTCTCGAACAGGCTTTGACACTGGTGAAGAAAGAGCTGGGGCCTGATGCTTTGGTTCTTTCGACGGACAAGAAACAAGGAAAATGGTTCCGCTCTCAAAACGTTGAAGTGGTTGCTGCCTTTGAAAAAAAACAGGCTGAAAAGGAAGTAAATTTCGCGGAAGAAGATCTGGCCCAAGTGTTTCCTTATCGGAAGTACCGTGATGCGGTTGCACAGCCGAAGAAAAAGCCGAGAGTGGAGCAGTACATCGATATCGCTGAAAGCGAAGCCAAACCCTCCCAGGCATCGACCGCCACCAACGCAGCCGGCATTCTTGAGAAGTCGTTTACTGTCCAAGGTTTTTCAGAAGAATCGGCTAGACAGCTGGCCCTTCGTGTTGCTCGCCAAGGCAGTACAACATCCGGGCAGGGGCTTGCGACAAGAAAAATACAGGCTATTGCCGACGGTGTGCGAATGATGCCCATTGGCCAGTTGGTGAGTAGGCCCATTGCTGTCGTTGGCGTTGCGGGCTGTGGTAAAACCACGCTACTGGTCAAGCTGGCACTTTGCCTGAAAGCAGACGGACGTGCGGTGAGTCTTTCGAGCCTCGACAAGAGGAAGGTTATGGCGATAGGTGAGATGAGTGCTTACGCCAAGTTTATCTCCGTTCCGTTCGAACAGGGGAGACTGTCGGAGTCTAAGGTGGGTAAATGCCTGCTCATTGATAGCCCGGCATGTTCGTTGGATGGGGTTGAAAGCTGGGAGCCACAGCTGATGGAAAAATCAGTTGTGTTAGTTCTTGATTCGACGTCCCGTCTTGAAGAGCTGCTGAGAATTGTCGAGAAAACTGCCCGATTTCAGCCACAGGCCATTGCGTTTACAAAAACCGACCTGATTTCTCAAAGAGGGGTCATTTACGACGTGCTAAGAACGTCGAAGACCCCGCTGCTCGGAGTATCATCCTCACAATCTTTTAGAGTGCCGTTTAATTTTCTGGAGGCGCGTGCGCTAGCATCCTTTATTCTCAGAACCGGATCCTGATTTTTTACATATTCGAGTGGCGGGGGGACCTTCATGACAAAGGTAATTTCATTTTCCAGCGGCAAAGGCGGGGTCGGAAAATCAACAATGGCTGCCAACCTGGGTTGCCTGTGGGCTGCAAGGGGGAAAAGGACGCTTCTTATCGACGGTGATTGGTCGTTAGGTAAGCTGTCCATCATGTTTGGCGTTCGCCCAAAATGGACGGTCGAGCGGGTACTTGGCGGCGAAATGAGCATTCGGCATGCCATAGAGGAAATCCGACCAAATTTGTTCTTGCTGGCCAGTCCCAGTGGAATGATTGGCTACGAAGAGCTTTCAGAGGACCACAGGCGGCATCTGTACCTTGAAATTGAGCAGCTTCGCGATGAATACGATCTCATTCTCCTCGATCAGGCATCGGGCGTTAGCTGGGGAGTGTTACTGTTTGCTGCCGCATCCCACGAGACGGTGATAGTGACCACCCCTGAGCCGACTGCTTACACGGATGCTTATGCTATAATGAAGTTACTGTCCAAACGGTTCGGGACCCGGAAGTTTTGGCTGCTGGTCACGATGGGTACAAGCTCAGAAATGAATGCCATCGCAGATCGTTTTTGTGATATGGCCTGCAGCTATCTTGGAGTACGCGTGACCGTTTTGGACGTGTTTCCGTGGGAGAGGGCTTTTTGCGAATCAATCCGAAAACAAAAACCGTTTGTCGAGTTGAGTCCTGATTCTACAGTTGCACGGTTGTTTGAAAAAGTTTGCAGCAAATTGGAGAGTAGCGAGCCAGCCGTTTCCCATGGAATTCGATTTTTTTATAGTCAACATCCATTGAACGCGGGATAGAATATGCCAACCCTTGCGCGAAAATTCCGAGGTCCTACAAAAAAAATTGATCGACGGACAAAGGAGAAGCTCATTAGAGAGTATTCCCCGCTGATTAAATTTATTGCGCAAAAAATCGCCGTTCGCCTTCCGTCCAATATTGAGTTCGATGACCTGGTGAGTTCGGGGGTTATCGGTTTAATGGATGCAATCGATAAATATGATCCGACTCGGGATAATAAGTTTAAAACCTATGCGGAGTTTCGAATTCGTGGGGCCATTCTCGATGAGCTTAGAGCGCAGGACTGGGTACCGCGTTCCGTTCGTGAAAAGGCTAAACAGCTTGAAAGAGCACACTTGCGACTGGAGCAACAACTTGGGCGTGCTCCGACTGAAGATGAGATAACGCGCGAGCTACAGATAACGAAAGATGAATATTACGACTTGCTCAACCAGGTGAAATCCGTATCGATACTGAGCTTGGATGAAGCGGGGAGTTTTAACAGTACGGACAGAAAAAGCATCCTCAGTCTTTTGGAGAGTTGCAAAATCCCAAGTCCCATCGCTGAACTGAATCTGAAAACTCTTAAAGGGGTGATTACCAAGGCGATTGAAAGCCTTCCCGAAAAACAGCGTTTGGTTTTGAGCTTGTATTATTATGAGGATCTGAACTTAAAAGAAATCGGGGAGGTTCTGGAGGTAACAGAAAGCCGTGTTTCCCAGCTGCACACCCAAGCCATCTTGTGGTTGAGACGAAAACTTCGGGCTCATTTTGATGATGAACAGGTGAAGTAACGTGAATGTGGTTGAGGAGTTTTTGGATTTTATCTCGGCTGAGAAAGGCTTGGTTGCCAACACCTTTGAAGCTTACAAAAGTGATCTCGATCAATTTTTTCAGCACTGCCTAGTCCACCATGCCGATCCCCTCGATGCCTCGCTCTCTGACCTAAGGAAATATTTGGCAAGTCTTCGAAGGCGTGACCTCGCCCCTCGCACGATGGCGAGGAAACTGTCTGTTTTGAAGCAATTCTATAAGTTTCTGTTGAGAGAAAATAAAATCCAGTCGGATCCCTCCGAACTGTTGTCAGTGATGGTGAAAGCGCGAAAGTTGCCGAAGACCTTAACCATTGAGGAGATGGTTTGCCTGCTGGAAGCAGCCGATGGGTCGAGCGAAAGTGAAATCAGGGACCGGGCGCTTTTGGAAACCTGGTATGCAACGGGTTGCCGGATCTCCGAAATCAGTCATCTGACTGCTTCGTCGATTGATTGGCAAGATGGCGCTATCAAGTTTATAGGAAAGGGAGGAGCGGAACGGATAGTCCCCATAGGCAGGACCGCACTGGAATGGTGCCGCAAATATCAGGCAATTCGTCACCGCTGGATAAAAGAACATAAGCTTGCTGAGGTAGACATTTTTTTCCTTTCACGGTTTGGCAAAGGGTTTAGCCGGCAGGGGATCTGGAAAAATGTAAAAAAATATGCAAAAAAAGCAGGTCTGACAAAAAGGGTCTGGCCCCACATGATCCGGCACACTTTTGCGACTCATGTTTTGCTGGGGGGCGCCGATTTAAGAGCCGTTCAGGAACTTTTAGGGCATAAATCGATCACTGCAACTGAAATCTATACCCATTTAGACATCGAAAATTTAAAAATCATGCAACTGAAATACCACCCAAGAGGGTAGGGGGGAGAAATGAATCACCGCTTTCTATTTCTTTTTTTGGCCGCTCCTTTTCTGTGCTCTTGTTTCCTGGATAAAGAAGACCCGGGCAGCAAAGATCCTCACGTTGAAAAGCCGGCGGTGCTTGGCGTGGTCGCCATGATAGACAATATGCGCCCAACAGGAGCGGGTGCCAGCATTGTGGCAGGTTTTTTTAAGAAAGAACAGGCGAGTGCGGCTCGGTTAATTCATGCCGAGGCTTCCAGAGAGGCAAAGTGTGCCCTGCGCACTGTTCAACCATCCAGAGACACACGTAGGACTCTTTTTGCCACTTCTTCCTCCCGATCGCTAAAGTTTCTGTCAGCCGGCGCTGTATCGTTTGGCCCTGCTGGCCAACCTTCACTGTCGGCAATTCCTCAGACCGCTTCAAATCTATACGGCTTGGCGCTTACTCCCAATTTCCCGGCTGGGTTTTATTCCATTCGAGCCGAAGGGGCAGGGGATGTGCCGGGTTTTACCGATTTACTTTCCGTTCCGGAACCTATGGGTGGCGTGCTTGTCAACGGCATTGATGTGAACAATAGGCCAAACATCAAGAAGAGCGAGCAGCTTGTGCTCCGTTGGAATGCTCCCTACTTCCCAAATGGCGGTAATGGTATTGAATTCTGGCTGACGACGGACACCGTTGAACTGAGTTGTCTGATTGATGAATCGAGTTTGGTGCCTGCCGGTGGAGTGATTTCCTGGATTCTTCCTTCCAGTATTCTTACCAAACTGCTGGTGAGCTCCTCAGCAGACTTTGGCATCGAGCGTTCGCATTCAAGAGTTAAGGAGATCTCCAATCTGCTCGTCGAATTACGAGGCTCACGCCAGGTTCAGGGGCCAGTCCACGTACAGGAGTAAATGACGGGACTGATTGACAGCTTCAAACTAAGAATATGAAACACCTGAAGAGTTATTTCTTATTGAATGGCTTCGGAAGTTTGTGGATAAAGTTGTTTTCCGGCCTTCGTGTTCTTCGGTATGCAACCGTAAAAAAAGTCGTGAATTTTTGTAGAGCCACCCTAGAAATGTATCTGAAACGAGAGGTAGTGGGCTCATTTCCCTTTCGGTGTTATATAGAACCTACTAACTTGTGCAATCTTCGTTGCCCTTTTTGCGCAAACATTACACGACCACAGCGCGAATCGAAGGGATGCATGAGTTTCTCGCTATTCAAAAAAATTATCGACGAGATTTCGCTCTACACTTTCATTGTTCATCTCTACAATCAGGGCGAAAGCCTGCTTCATCAAGAACTTGCAAAATTGATACGTTATGCGCACTCAAAAAAAATAGCGACCCATCTCAGCACCAATCTGAGCATCAAGCTAACTGAACAAACTGCAACGGATATACTTTCAAGTGGATTAGATTTTTTGATTGTATGTCTAGAGGCGCTTGATCAGGAAACGTACGAAAAGTATCGAAAAGGTGGAAAAATAGATGTTGTCAAAGCAAACATTCGGCTTCTTAACCAAGTAAGAAGAAAAATCAAAAGCAAAACTTTCTTATCACTCCGTGTTTTTGTCACGCGCAAGAATGAAAATAAACTGTCGGAAATTAGGGCCTTTGGCAAAGAGAACGGATTTGATAACGTCATATTTGTTCCTATGATCATTGATTTCTCCGATTCGACAGCGGTTAATGAATGGCTTCCGCTCAATAAGAATTTTTGGATCGTTTCTGAAGATGAATTAAACTCTGATATTGAAAACAAAGTGTTTTGCAAAGAACTCTGGAATTATCCGGTTTTTAATTTCGATGGAAAGGTGCTTCCGTGCTGTTTGGTCTATTCAGACAAGAGCCCGTATGGCGATTTAGCCAGGCAGCCACTGAAGGAAGTGTGGAACAATACTTATTACCGGATGTCTCGAAGAGTTTTTGGTGGAAAATCAATTTCGAAAACGTCGGATGTTTATTGCGTTCAATGTAAGGGTGCGCTGAAGCTTTTTAAGAAAGCTAAAGCTGAAGTCAGTGATAATAGAATGCAAACGCATGATAAAACCTTGGTATCGCCTTGAACTGCCAAACAGGAGAATCTTGGTTTATTTCACAGCTTCTTTAATCATTTGATTTTCTCGAAGCTGGTTCACCAGCGGCTCCAGCTCCTTGAACTCATCTTCCTTGCGCAGTCTAAAAGTACGGCTGAAATCTCCCCGATTAAATAAAAGCAAATGTCTTTGGAGGGCAATCACAGGTCCGGTGAGCCTTCGTGTGACGTAGAGGCAAGCGGCAAACATGGCGGTAATTGAGAACAAAAACAAAATGAACAGACAGGTTTCAAGTAACCGCTGCTCACGACGAACTATCTCCACAACCTGAGCCGAGACTCCTAATTCGTCCCCCATAAACAAGTTGTAATTGCGTTGAATAAACCAAGCCATGACGAAAATCATGACAAGGTTTATAAAACCCGCCACAAGAGTAAGTCCCATTGCATATTTAAGCTGGATAGGAAAGCCACGAAACCGGCTGCGCCGTTCTGGAATTTGCATGAAACTAGCTTATCAAATAGTGGCCCATTTTTGAAAGTGACACCCCTTCATGAATGCCCCTTACTGTTTTCGGGAGCCACTGAAACCTTGCGCTTATACGACCGTGGAAAAACTTGCGATTGCAATCGCAAGTTTTTCCTGGTAATAAAAGAAGCAATAAAATCAGATGATTAACCATGGATACATTTCTCAAAAGTCAAAACCCGTGGTGGACAGACCACGATTGGACCAGAGCTGATCCTCATCTTACCGCCGTAGAGGGCAAGGCTTACTATTTTCAAAGGCCCGAGCGGGATCGTTTGCTTAAAGTAGGCTGTGGTATCAACATCGTTCGTGGTCCCAGGCAGGTTGGAAAGACGACGTTGCTCAAGGAACTCATTCGAGACCTGCTTGTTCAAGGGACGCCTGCCTTGCAAATTGGTTTTCTTAGCTGTGAAACAATCGAGGATTTCAAGGAACTTGAAGCCCGTATAGTACCCTGGATCTCTGGACATGAATCAGGCGGAGTGCTGATACTGGATGAGGTTTGTTTTGTGCGTGAATGGGCCCGCGCTGTTTTGGCTATTTCAAACCGCGGCCTTCTTCGCAAGTTCAGGGTTTTCATCACCGGATCCAACGCAAGAGATTTAAAGGAAAGCTCCGAGCGCCTGCCTGGCCGTAGACATGGCGGACTTGATGTCAGGTTGATGCCGCTGAGTTTTGAAGAGTTCAGAAGCCTCTCTTGCTTCGCTTTGTTGCCTGCGTCCGAGCTGGTTGACGTCTATTTGAAAGTAGGGGGCTTCCCCCATGCGATAAGGGATTTCTCAGAACATGGGCTTGTGCTCGATGAAACCTACAGAACCTACTTCAACTGGATCCTTGGCGATGCTTCACACTATGGCCTTCAAGAAGCTATTCTGCGCCAGTTTCTAATTCGTATACACCAAACAGTTGCAAGTAGAGTGACATGGAAAAGTCTCATTGAGACAACGACGGTAAAGAGCCATGAAACAGCTCTGGATTACGTCGAGCATCTGGAAGATGCCTTTATTGTATTTGTGCTTTACTTCTGGGACCCCGGCAAAAGAACAGTAGTGACGACCAAGGCTAGAAAGATTTATTTTGTTGATCCATTGTTACATTGGATTTCACTGGGATGGGCCTCCGGCGCCATAAATATGTGGAACATTGCATGCGAACGTATTGCGGATCCAAATGTAAAGGGAAAGTTATTCGAAAACTTTGTAGCTTCGGAATGGCGCCGACGCCATCCCTCAACGCAGTTCTGGTACTCGTCAAAAACGGGAAAGGAAATCGACCTGGTTGTGCCGACCGCCACCGGTTTGTCGCTTTTCGACGTTAAACTATCGGTTGACGCTACCAATTCGAGACAAGAGCAGCAGCTAAACCAAGATGTTACAATTGTTACGCCAAGTTCTTTTCAAAATGGTTGATGTGCTAGCTTATCAAATAGTGGCCCATTTTTGAAAGTGACACCACTTCATGAATGCCCCCGACTGTTTTTGGGAGCTCAAACAGGGGAACAGTCTGAAATGCATTTTGAAACTTCTCAATCCACTTTTGCTGACGTTCATAAGCCAATTGATAATGGGAGAACAGTGCCATCAAAGCTTCTTTTGGAAGTGCCTCTTGGTTGTGTGTTTGCTCGATCGAGCTGCTGTGACAAGGGGGTGAGATTCGGTTCAAAATGATGCCCGAAAGCTCAATGGAGTACTCCCGCAAGGTGTTAGAGAATGCGACTGACTCCAGAAAACGTTCTTCAGTGGCTTCCGTAACCAGAAGAAAGGCGGTTTGTGGGCTGCGCAATAATTCGAGCACTTGCAAGTGTCTTGTTCGAAAGCCGGCCTGCATGCCATCGATATCTTCGAGGAACTTTGAGAACGAATCAATAAACTGCGCGCTTAAAATACGTCGCAGCACTTTCATGGCGAGTTTCGTTCCCTGCTTGAAGAGCTGCAAATAGCGGGGAGTGCTTCCTTGAAACCAACGCAGGACGGAATTATCCATAAAATCGGCTAGCCGTTGCGGTGCGGTGAGTAAATCCACTGCATTTTGTGAAGGGGGCGTGTCCACGACGATTTTTTTGTAGCGTGAATCTTGCGAGAATTCCAATAAGCGTTCCATGGCAGCATACTCGTGAGAACCACCGAGGCTATCCACCAGCGTGCGGTAGATCGAGTTATTGAGAATTTTGTTCTTTTGTGCTTCGTTCGCCGCAAACCGCTCAATCAGGCGATCGAAATAGCGCTTGCTTTCCAGCATGCTGGCAAAAAGAGAGTGCGCTGGCCAGGGACCTTGCACTTCTTGGATTTCGGAATCAAACTGCCCCAGTCCCAAGGCGCTAGCCAACCGTCTAGCGGGGTCGACCGTCAATACCATTGTGTCAAATCCGTTTTCTGCAAAACGGATCCCCAAAGCTGCCGCCAAGGTTGTCTTTCCCACCCCGCCCGGTCCTCCAATTAAGATGATTCTTCGATCAAAGGACTCAGGGATCATGACTGCTCCAGGTGAGAGGCTACCGCAGCGATCAGATCGGGGCCTTCCGCTGAGACAAAGGTGGGCGTTTGAATCAGGGGCAGACCAATCGTGCGCGCGGTCTCTATGACGTGTTGCTCTTGCTTGAGCTGAGAAAAATGCTGTTGAAGGCATTTGTCTGCATCGGGTGCATTCAGAGAGGCAGACTGTGACAATCCAAAAGTGGGTGTACAACGGTTAATGTGCAGATGCGATATCTCCAGGGGCAAGGTTTGATGCAATTTTTCTTTCAAATGCGCGGCTTCTTCAATAGGCAGTTCTTCAGGCATTGCCACAATATGCACGCTGGTAGAACGCCGCAGGAACATCTTGATGATTTTATTTGCTTCTCTGTGGACAAAGCCGACTGAAAAAATCTGTCGTATTCCCAATGGGGATTGAAAAAAAGAAACGGCATGACCCGTACTCGGTAGGTCCGCAATGATTAGGCAATCGGAGTGGCGCTCATAGGTATCCCAAATCTTGCCTGCGACAACTGTTTCAGCAAATCCTGGCGCTGCTTTTAAGAACGTCCTGAAAATGTAGTGATCGAAAACAGCATCATAGATTGTATCAAACTTGAGTCTTAACAGAACGTACTCCCTGAAGGCAGACAAAGGCTCGATATTTATCCATTGAATCTTCCAAATGTTCTCCGCATGATCGAGCAGACGCGCGGATAGCGACTCTCTGTCAAAAGGGTTCCAAGTACAAACGATCGTTGGACGGCCTCGCCGTTGGCAAGCTAAAGCCGTCGCCCACGCCAGAGTTGTTTTCCCGACCCCGCCCTTTCCAGTAAAAAAAAGAACTCGGGATCTCAGACATTTTTCTATGTAGTTTTCCTTCGACATAGAATGGCACATCATACTCTTGACGCGTTAGAATCCAAGACAATAAAGAGGTGTCCGAGGCTGTCGCTGACATTTCACAACCTGTCTTTACAGCGGCCGACTGCGCTCGCGGTGCAGGTAAATGGTTCCTCTTGAATACAGCTGCGTGATTAGGTTATGACGATAGTCTTACAAATCGTCATTTTACGGCAAACTTCACGGCCAAAATAAAGCGTAGATTTCTTATCTGAATTGGTCCACGGATTGCACTTTTGTCAGCCGGTATCTTATGGGCAGTGTATACAAATTGAGAACACATGGAATTGTGTTGGGGTTAGCTTTTTTACTAAGCCATCCTGTTTTTGCCGATCGGGCCGATCCATGTGACTACCTGTCCGACATTGAACCTCTTGCTAAAGCGACTACTCCCAACGAGCATCGCCCATTCACATTTGACGGGTCTTCGCACCCCGCTTGGTGGAAAATATGCGATAGGGAAATTCAGCGCATCACGAAGAAGGATGGGGAGTTGGGTCCTGCCGAGACCGAAGAAAAGTGGGTATTGCGGCATAGGGCTTCTTTGGGAAATATCCTGGGGGAACTGAATGAAAATTGGACTTTCGGTGCCATGGGGTATCAGGGCAAAGGTTTCCTTCCAGGGGGTATGGTGAGCGTTGGTGGGAAAAAACATGCAGATGGTTGGCATGTAACGACCGGCCCGGAAGGTTCGCTGCTCATTTTGAAACTCTCAGAGGTAAAATCGTCTCGTGCTGGTTATGCGATCGATGGCAGATTTCAAATTCAGGGCTTCATTGAAAGGCTTCTGAATGGTTCAAAGATAGTTATTAACGGCAAGCCAGTGGATGCAGATAAGATCAGGGTTCAGACGATCCATGGTCCCATGAAGCTTTCTGAAGTTAATCAGCGGTTTGGTAATCTTTTGAAAAGTGAGGATTGGGACACTTTCTATCCGGCATTTCGAGATGTTTTTGGAGAGGGCTTTTACGAAGTGATTGTTCCCACTCCATCAAATGGGAAAGCTTCCCACAGTCAAAGCCCGTTCTTAGTGTTAGGGCCATTGAAAGATACAGAATTAAGAGAAAGATTTTTCAGCTACCTGGATGCACATCTACACACACCTCTTAATGGCAAAAAAGAGGCTGTATGGGATCTGTTTCGCAGTCGATATTCCAATGCAGATGCGGCAAGTACTGGTTTAGCGGATAACTTTTTGCGCAAGCTCGTTCTTAACTCCGAGGGTGCTGTTCAGAGCAGGTATGTTGGAATTGAGGGTCTGAAGAAACTTGCAGATGAATTCTATTTCGGAGAAATGACGACCGTTTGGAGGAGCGTATCGAAGCTTGTTGGTAAAACTCAGTTTCGACAACTGAACTGGGGAAAGCAATTCAATGGAACGACCGAAAAATATTCAATGATGAGAGCGCTATTAACATCTCCTGAGTCGAGACGAAAGTACCAAGGTGAGGCCGGGTATGAAAGATACGCAACCGAGCATGAAGGAGGGGATCTACAAAAAGCGCATATGAATGCCAGCGCCGCTTTGACAAAACAGGAATTTAAAGCATTGGGCTGGCCAAAGCAATTTCAAGGAACACCCAAGCAG
>JACQOU010000247.1 GCA_016207775.1 Deltaproteobacteria bacterium | reverse complement strand
TCGTTAATGAGGGCACCTAAAGTTCCCTCGCCGCCATTGACCTTTTTTAAGATGCCTTCCAGATGAGTGAGCGAGCGATTCAGTTTTTCACCGCTGCCGCTGTAAATAAGTTCGTGAAGCAAGCCCTTTTCCTTTTTGATGTCTACTGTTAATTGTGCAAGATTTGAAGCAAGTTGGTTGAGATTTCCAATCAGAGTGTCCACTTTTCCGCCCTTTTGGAACTCTTTTGAAATGTCCTCAACCAGGTGACCCGATTTGGTGAAAAGGTCGGAGGCTTCACTGGTCCGAATATTATCACCGTCATTCAGTACAGGGTGCTGAGGCGAGCCGATATAGATTTCAATATACTTATCACCCAATACCCCCTGGGTGCGAAGAATGGCGGTGGAATCTCCTCTTATTCTCTCTTGAACAGACTTGCTAATAGATAATTCGACAATGAGGAGTTTGTCGGGGCCCTCTGAAACAGCGATGTTTTTTACCACTCCGATACGCAACCCAGCCAGGGATACCTCAGAGCCATAGTGTAAGCCCTTTACGTCAGTAAATTTTGCAAAGAGTTTGTACTGTGAACTGAGAATGCCTCTTCCACCACCAATATTGAAAAGCATGAAAACAAACCCAATAAATGCAATGGCAACAAAGATTCCTAAAGTAATATTGTTTGCTATTTTCTTATCCATTTACATTGTATCTCCATGGATGAAACCGTGAACGAGCGGATTTTTCGATGTACGCAGCTCCTCAGCGGCTCCCTCAACTGCAATGACACCGTCTTTTAAGAAAGCAATGCGATCGGAGACTGCAAAAATAGTATGCATGTCGTGAGTCACCAGCACTGCAGTTACTCCACTGTTTTTTAGCTGAACCATGATATTTATAATTTGCTTGCTGTTGTAGGGATCGAGCCCGGTTGTAGGTTCGTCGTACAAAATGATTTCCGGATCCATAATAATGCTTCTGGCCACTCCGACTCTGCGCTGCATGCCTCCGCTCAGATCAGCGGGCCGAAGGTTGTGTGTCCCTTCCAGGTTTAGTTTCTTAAGAGTCTCGAGCACCTTGTCTCTTATTTGTTTTTCATCCAATTGAGTGTGCTCAATAAGCGGGTATGCAAGATTTTCCATAACGGTAAGACTGTCAAAAAGAGCGCCATATTGAAAGACGTACGCAATGCGTTTGCGTACTGAGATGAGGTCCTCCTCACTCAACTGGGTGATCTCTTGGTCGTGAAAATAAATTTCTCCTCTGTCCGGTTTTTCAAGCCCAATAAGGGAACGGAGAAGCACGCTCTTACCCGAGCCACTTCCACCCATTAACGTCAGAATTTCACCGTTATTCACCATCAGATTAATATCTTTGTGTACAGCATTCTTACCGTAAGATTTGGCCAGTCCTATCACGCGAATGACGGGTGCCTGTTCCCCGGTATTGCGACGACCCTTATCCGAGGTGGGTTGAGTACTAGCCATTAAGTCCCCGTTCAAATATCCAAAATATCTTTGTCAGGATGAAGTCAGCAATCGTAATAAGAATGGATGAGGTGACTACGGAATGGGTTGTGGCTTGTCCGACTCCTTGAGTTCCCCCTTCTGTTTTGATTCCGTAATAGCAACCCGTCACGCCAATGATAAGTGAAAAAACCAGTGTCTTTCCAATGCCGATTGTGAAATCGCTGAGTCGCAACGCCACAACGGATTGATGAAAGTAAAAGCTCGGATGAATATTTAGCTCAAAATAGGAAATAAACATTCCCCCGTATATTCCAACAAAATCGGCTAACACCGCAAGTAATGGTGTCATAATAAACAGCGCAAGAATTCGGGGGATTATAATCCGTTTAAGGGGATCTGTGCCCAATGCTCGGATAGCATCAATTTGTTGGGTGACTTTCATGGAGCCAAGTTCGGCTGCGATTCCGGAGCCGACCCGACCGGCGATCATAAGACACGTAAGCACAGGCCCGAGCTCACGCATGATAGACAGCCCGACCACTCTGGGAACATAGAGTTTTCCACCAAATCGCTCAAGACCATAACCGAACTGAATCGACATCACCATGCCCGTAGAGGCTGCCGTGATAAACACTAACGAAAGCGAGCGCACACCCAGTAGGTAGCATTGTTCGAGCAACAATTTGGAATAAAAAGGGGGCTTAAAAATTGAAATCAAGACAGAGTAAAGCAGGTTGAGGCTTCCGCCCATGAAATCGAACGTCCTACGAATAGCATCAAAGCCACTCGTACGGCTAATTTCCACAAACTTCATGAGCTTAGTTCTATTCAAATTGTAAACTCCGGATAAAGGTTGAAAACTCATCTCGGTCATTATCAGATAAGCGCTTGGGGTTCATTAGGCTAAAATCAAATACGCAGCCATTTTTTCTTAGAACAAAAAGGTCGAGCTCGACTGAAACGCCATCCATCGTTGCTTGAACAGAAGAGTAAAGTCCTTCTGCTGCGCCTATTTTCAGTTTGTTCTGCCGCCGATATTCAATCTCCCGTGCGCCAATTAAAAGATGCTTGGTCAGAAGCTCAAGCGAAGCCTGGGGATCTCGGTTGCACGAGCTCAACAAAGTAGCCAGGCTTCCGGATGACAGTTTATAGGCTCGATCACCTTCCCCCTCATCCGTTGTTGTCCAATTTTTTGGCGGGGTTACTTTGTACCCTTTTGCATGTTGTATGCTTGGTCCCGCGCCCCCACCGCCCAACAGTGCACACCCAGATTGCATGGCAAGTTCTAGTATGAGAATGCAAATCAATAGTTTGCTCAAAAATCCATGCCTTAAAGAATCAAAAATGCATTCAGTGCTGCGCATAAGCGATAGCGTACCTTGTCCCATATCTTATCGGAATAACTTGTAATGATGTTTCCATCAAATTTCTTTTTGTGCGATGAGTTAATTTTGTCTACCCCTAATGGATGCGTAGCGTTACTGTGGTGTGCTAATTCGTCAAGCCGCTGACGGTCTGACAACATTCAAACGATTAGTAGGGATGGAATAGCCGAATACATTGAAAAAAAAGTCGGCACGGCATTTGCTTTTTTTGATCTTGCCTTCGAGTTTCACAAGGCTGACTCACCACAGCACTTCGTGTCAGTCAGCAATTCTAAAAAGACAATCAGACCAGACATGTTACGCACTGTATTTACACTCTTCATTTTCTCGCTTGTATCGTTTGCTTCAGGGACCACAGCAGACTTCAACTATCTTAAACAAATTGATATCCCGCACCCGTTTTGTGAGATTCGAGCCGACCTCATGGTTGCTGGAGAATATTTTGTTCCTGTCGCAAATGATCTGCCAGGCGTAAAAGACTACAACGCCATCATTTTGCTTTATCAAAAAAAGCAGTGGGAGCAGCTGGACAAGAAAATAGTCAATTTCCGAAAAATCTATGAAACTTCTCCTCTTCTGGAGCCGCTGACCTTTCTGTATGCCGAGTCTCTTTTCGAACGAGCTCCTCAGGGTTCAACTGATTTGAAGCAAGCTGAAAAAGTACTTAGGGAAGCGCTTCTTCTGTACCCAAAGTCGGAGATGGCCCCGGTAGTATCGGCCACGGCTGCATCTGAATGGCTGAAACGAGGAATGTTCGAACGCAGTCTTGCTTTGTACGAATCGGCAAGACATCAGTATCCCTTTCATGAGGTGAGTTGCGTGTTTTTGATGGGCCTTGGTGAAGCCAACTTTATGCTGAGGAACTTTAAGAACGCGGATTCGGCACTCAATCTTCTTTTGCAAAAATGTCGTAATGCTAGGCTCCGGGTTCAGGCGCAGCTGAGACTTGCGGATACTCGATGGAATGAAAACCGTTTTTCAGAAGCTGAAGCGATTTACCAAAACACCCTCAAGGCCGAAAATGAATCTTACGTTCGCCACTATCCGTCAGCGTATTACCATTTGGGCGAGCTTAAATACCGCAAGTCAAATTGGAAGCAGGCAAAATATTATTTTGATAGCTACTTGAAGCAAGAGTTTAGAGATCCCAAGTGTGTTCCTTGGGCTTTAAAAAGAAACGCGGACATTGTTTTCCGATCAAGCGCCTCCTTGGAGACAGTAGTCGGTGCATATCTCGAGACTCGCGAAAGGACGCCTTACACGGATATTGGGCGTTTCTGCCATGTGAGAGGTCTGTTGCTTGGCTTGCCCGAGGCGAGCCAATCGGAATATGAGCGAAGAGTGAAGGTAATAGATGAAGAGCTGGAAGAAATCAGCGACTCAACATTAAAAAGCACCGCCTTTCTTGAGAAAGGACTGCTGCTCTTGGACATTGGTAAGGCGGCGGCTTTGGATTATCTGATTCGCCTTAATGAAAAGACCCACTTTAATCTGAGTGAAGGTCCCATTGCGATTTTTGTACGTGAAAAACTTTTGAGTTTCTTGGCAAAAGAAGTGGATAGGGTAACTAATCAGGGAGTGCCCGCTGCAAAAACAAATGAGGTGAGTACGCTTTTTCAGACGTTTGAGCTGGCACATTCCGTATGGTTGAAAGGAACCGCTTTCGAAAAGCGGGGACGCAGGCTCTTTGGCAACATGGTGCTTAAGTT
This sequence comes from Deltaproteobacteria bacterium, assembly GCA_016207775.1. GTDB lineage: Bacteria > Bdellovibrionota > FAC87 > UBA2466 > UBA2466 > JACQOU01. The sequence goes on along the minus strand of JACQOU010000247.1, from coordinate 12,976 downwards.
TTACGATAACCAAGCTGGCCACGGGGCGTTGTCTCAGGCATTCGAGCTTATGAGTTCCTGGATGAATTCTCCCCTTTGGGATAATCAGGCAGTAGATCAGAGATTACGCTATCGAGTGGCCATGCCGGTGGTGCGTGCGCTTGCGAATAAGCAAACCGCCCGGTCGGTAGCCGAATTGATTTTCAATAACGAAAAAATACTCAATCCATTTTTCAATAGTGAGTTTTCATCCATCTGGGTGGCGGCTGCGCTTGAGCTGGGTGACGAGGAAAAAATTGCTTCGTGGATTGGCAAAGCGCAACCACACAGGCAGCTAGCTAATCTTAGTCCCATGCCCCAGGAACTTCGCAGTTACCTCATGTTTTCCACTGGCAAGTTCTTCAGCCACATAAAAAAATATGCCGAGGCGGATCAGTGGTTCTTGCGTGTGAAAGATCCCGCCTTTCGTAATCAGGTGCTTTCGGAACGCTTTCAAATGTACCAGAAACAGAAGAATTACCTGAAAGCTTTCCAACTGGGGATGCAACTGCACTCTACATTGGAAACCGGATCGCAACCAGAGCATCTGAGAACACTGTATAGCCTTGTACAGGACGGAAAACTTTGGAAAAATGCTCCATCCCTGCTTAAGCTGTCCCAAAAATACAATCTTTCTGCCAATGAACGAGCATCCTATTTCTATCTTGCCGGTCTCGCTGATTATGAATTGAAAATGGTTGGCCGTGCGATATCAGAGCTAGAAAAGGCTGTCTCTATCGACCCACAATCAGACTCAAGCGCGGAAGCTCGATTTAAACTGGGCAAGTGTTATTTACTACGAAGACATTCTGTGCAAGCCCGCAAGATTTGGGAAGAGTTAGTCAGGACCAAAGATGTTTTCTGGAGCCCTTTGGCCAGGAATGAACTTGAACTACTTACCCATGATATGCGAGTGAATAAATGATCCTTAGATTCCAAAATAGAACCTTGGTCGTTGCAGATAAAGTTATCGAGCGCACTCTGCAGCTTGCCGCTCGCGCTGCTCGAAGCCCCTCTCCCGTGCTTCTGTGCGGTGAAAGCGGTACGGGCAAGGAATTGATCGCGCGCTACATTCATGAGAAAGGCGCTCGGTCTGACGGACCGTTTGTTTCAGTAAACTGCGCAGCCATACCCGAGGGACTCCTCGAAGCCGAACTGTTTGGCTTTGAGCGGGGAGCTTTTACGGGTGCTGTGGCTCAGAGAATTGGAAAATTTGAAAGGGCAAGCGGGGGTACGCTGCTTTTGGACGAAATCAGCGAGATGCCATTATCTCTTCAGGCAAAATTGTTACGTGTTTTTCAGGAAAACGAGATTGATAGGCTCGGCGGTAAGGACCCAGTGAGGTTAGATACGCGAATTATTGCGACCACAAACAGGGACCCATGGCAACTGGTTCAAGATAAGCTTTTCCGAGAGGACTTGTTTTACCGGCTTCACGTCATCCGAATAGATTGCAGTCCTCTGAGGGGTCGCAAGGAGGCGTTTCAAAATCTGGTTCTTCATTTCCTCAAGCAGGCGGCTCGAACCCATGGAAAGGAAATGATTCCGCTCAGTAACGAGGCTGTACGACGAATGGAAGCCTACAGCTGGCCTGGCAATGTTCGTGAACTGCAAAATGCTATTGAACGGGCCGTCTTTCTTTCGGATGGCGGTGAACTGGGGCCGGAACATTTTGATTTCTTGAAAGCGGCCGAATCGGTACACGCACCTTGTTGCGAATCGTTGGAGGAGATTGAACGACAGCATATTCTTTCTGTGCTTCAAAAAGCTGGGGGCAATCGAACGCAAGCTGCTCAAAGATTGGGTATTACTGCACGTACTTTGCGAAACAAGCTGGGGAAAGTTTTACCGGATTAGGAAAATTTTTCCGCATTGAACAGGTGGGATTGTACTCGAAACGTATGGCCTCGTTATTGCAGTAAAGTCATATCGGCTGTTCGAAAGAAAAACTTAAGAGGAATTTTTAGTGGCTGTCATTTTTGATAAGACAATGGACGTTCTATCCCGCACTCTCGATTTATGCCTCGTGCGCCATAACGTGGTGGCAGATAATATTGCGAACGCGGAAACGCCGGGTTTTAAAGCAAGGCGCGTTGATTTTGAATCGGAGCTCCAGCGGGCAACAGAGTTGGTTGGCCCGGACGGGGGCACGGGTCGGGACCTTGCGTCCGTTAAGCCGGTTATTTTTGAAGACCCTCATGCAGAAGTTGGGCAGGACCTCAATACGGTTGATATGGACAGGGAGATGGCTGAGTTATCCAAGAATGACCTTAAGTATTCAGCGCTTTCACAGGCCGTGGGGAAAAAATTCGCTCTCCTTAAGTACGCGATTACCGAGGGGAATGAACGATGAGTGATTTCTTTGATGCTATTGATGTGAGCGCATCCGCTCTAAGTGCCGAGAGATTACGGATGAATACCATCTCCAGTAATCTTGCCAACGCTCAAACGACTCGTACACCGGAGGGGGGGCCGTATCGGCGTAAAGATCCTGTATTTGAGGCAGTCCCGACGAAAGATTTTGCCTCCGTATTACAAAACCAAATGGAAGTTCCTCTTCACAAAGTGAAGGTTGTGGATGTGGTGTCGGACACTGGCGCTCCCAAAATGGTTTATCAACCTAGCCACCCGGATGCGAACGAAGAGGGATATGTTGCCATGCCGAACGTAAACACCGTTGAGGAAATGGTGAACCTTATTACCGCAAGCCGCACGTATGAGGCAAATGTGAAAGCTTTGAATGTTACCCAAAACATGATGAATCGCGCGCTGGATATCGGGAGGAGATAATCATGAGCATCGGACCGGTTAATCCAATTGAAATGTTCCGACCGGATCAAGCGCTTACGCGGCTGGAGAGAGAAGAATCCGCTCCCACTTCCTTTGCGTCTTTTCTTTCTCAGTCGATTGGCCAAGTGAATGAGCTCGTGAATGAAGCTGACCAGAAAAGCGGCGATTTGGCAGTGGGTAAGACAGAAAATTTGCACGACGCGATGATCACTTTCGAAAAGGCTGAATCTGCCTTCAAACTTCTTGTGCAAGTTCGTAACAAGGCAGTTGAGGCCTATCACGAAATCATGCGCATGCAAGTGTAGGAGGGGACCCACGCGTAGCGTGGGGAGGAGGCCTTTCCCCGTTCCGAGAGGGGACCATTCCCTTTTTGGTGAGCAGACAGGGATAGTAAACCATGCCTGAAACGCTTCAAGGAATGATTGCACAGATCAAGCTGTATATCTCTCAGCTTTCACCAAGCCGGCGGCTGCTGCTAGCGGGTATTGCTTTACTGATTGTGGTGACCGCAGGGACTTCCATTGTTCTGTTTAAGCGGGATCCTTACCAAACCCTTTATGTGGATTTGCGTGCCGATGATTCCAGATCAGTTGCTAAGAAATTAAGCGAGCTAAAAATTCCCTACCGAATCACCGAGGATAATTCAGCCGTTTTGGTCCCATCCAGTCAGGTGCATCCGGCCCGAATGCAATTAGCGAAGGAGGGAATTCCAGGCCAAGAAGTAGTAGGGTTTGAAAAATTCGATGCATCAACCTTGGGAATGTCCAGCTATGTTCAGAAGATCAACTATCGGCGGGCTATCGAGGGGGAACTGACTCGTTCCATACAAAGTTTGGCAGCCGTCCGACGAGCTCGCGTTCACATTAGCATGCCGCCTAAAAAGACTTTTATGGAGGACGAGGAAGCTCCCAAAGCGTCTGTGATGCTGGAGCTCAAGCCGGGGCAGATTCCCAGTAAGTCAGAAATGCGTGGGATTGCCCATCTGGTTTCGAGTGCGGTTGAGGGACTCAAGGTTAACCAGGTCACTATCGTGGACACGCACGGAAATTTTCTGCATCAACCGGAAGATTCCGCTTCTCCGGTTCCAAATGCGCTTTTTGAGCTGCAGCGTTCGATAGAAATTGAAAACGAAAAACGCATTCTTGAGATTTTGACCCCTGTGGTTGGCCTTGGGAAAGTGAAAGCAAAGGTCACTGCTGAGATGGATTTATCGAGAATGAATACGACCGAAGAGACCTACGACCCCGAAAAAGCCGTACCCAGAAACACAGTCAAAAACGATGAAGTCACGCAAGGGAGTCGGCCCAATCCTATTGGTATTCCGGGAAGCCGTTCCAATCTTCCTGGAACGGAAACGCAAAACCCACCCATCCCAATGGCAAATACCACTTCTGAGAAGAATGTCCAAAACACCTATTATGCCATTCCTAAGAAAGTTCAGACGATTGACAAGCCCTCCGGCAATATTAAGCGATTAAGCGTGGCGGTAGTTGTCGACGGTACATATAGTAAGGCAGCGGGTGTGGCTTCGGAAAGTTTTGCTCCCAGAAGCGAAGAGGAGCTGGAAAGAATTAAAGATGTGGTAGGGAATGCGGTCGGTATCGACGCGAACCGTGGGGATAGCATCACTGTTCGCTCCATGCCATTTAAAACAGAGGACCTCACGCCGGCAGAAAAAACTGCGACCGTGTTTAATTGGCAGGAATTTCTTGTGCACGCTTTGCGAAATGGATTGGTGGGACTTGTCATTCTGCTGTTCTTCTTCCTGGTGGTCCGGCCGTTCTTACGATGGGCAACTCTGTCAGAGCTGAAGCAGGAAGTGGAATTACTTCCCAAAACAGTGGCTGAACTTGAGGCCGCCAGAAAAGATGAGGGCCTTCTTGCCCTGACCCGAGCGGCATCTGTTTTGGAGGAGGGCGAGCCCATTGAAAAGAAAGAAGGCGTTGAGCTGACCAAACGACTTGGCGAGCGGCTTGATGAATCGCCTAGGAAAGCACTTCGTATCATGCAAGATTGGCTGGATGAAGATCTGGCTTTACCGCAACCGAAAGAGCTGAAGGCATGAATCGACCAAAGAAAGTTCCATTAACGGGCGCTGAAAAGATAGCCATTTTGATGAATGTTGTAGGGGAAGACAAGGCGTTTGCTGCAATGAAAGAGATGAAGGACTCGGATGTACGCCGCCTGTTGCATGTGATGGGTCAGATGAAAAAGGCTCCTATTGCACTGGTGAACGCTGTGATTCGAGAATTCATTTATAAATTGTCGGAGCATGAGGAAATCGTATTCGAGGAAAATTTAAGTCGTCCGGAAGTTGTCTCAAAGGCACTGGGTGAAGAACGCGCTAAGGTTATTTTTGGAACGGTAAAGAATGTCAACATGGTCGATAGAAAACAGTTGGCTGCTCTGGACCAAGTGGATGTGAAAACTTTGGCTGAATACCTGGTTGAGGAACATCCGCAGACTATCGCGTTGATTCTTACCCACATGGATATGGCAAAGCAAATGGCATTGGTGAAACAGTTCCCAGATGCCATACGCACGGAAGTAATTATGCGAATGGCAAATCTGGAGCCGGTGGCTTCGGAGCGTGTCGACGAACTGGATGAAGTACTCAAGAAAGATCTGGTGGCTCTCGGGGTAGCTCAAAAAAGTCAGTATGGGGGAATTGCGGCGATTGCTGAGTTGATAAACAACTTGGATAAGAAAACCATGAATTCGATCATGACCCGGCTGGAGGACAAAGATCCGCTTCTTGCAGAAGAAATCCGCCAGCATATGTTCACGTTCACTGATATCAGTAAGATTGATGACCGGGGAATTCAACTGATTCTCAGGGAGGTTCCCAACGATCGCTTGCTCCTTGCTCTTAAGAGTGCGCCTGAGGACCTTAGGCAGAAAATTTATGGTGCAATGAGTGAGCGGGCTTCCCAAATACTCAAGGAAGATCTCGATGCTTTGGGACCGCAGAAAGTATCCGAAGTAGAGGCGGCACAACGTGAAGTGGTGAAAATTGTTCGTAGACTTGAGGAGGAAGGCAAAATTGTCATCGGAATCGGAGAAGAAACTGAAATCATCGAGTAGCGACTTGGAGAGGGATTGTGAACGTGAGTTCCGTCCAGTCGAGGTCTCGCAAAGTGGAAAGGCTGAGATGCCCTTTCTCGCTCAAGCTGCCCAGAAGTCAGAAGGCAGTTTCCGTGTTCCCTCCGATGTTTGGGAATCTTTAATGCAAGATGCAGCTATTCAAAAACAAGTGCAACAATGGATAAATGAAAGAGTAAATGTCCGCCTACAGGCAGAAACTTCCCCTGAAAGAGATACGTTGATGGTGCAGGCACGCACAGAGGGCTTTCAGAAGGGATTGGACGAATGCCATGCCGGAATCAAGAGTTTTGAAAGAAAAATGGATGAAATTTGTGCGGAAGTGCTTAAACAAAAGGAACATATTCTCCATTCGCATGAAGAGATTTGGTGTCGAGCCTTATCGTATCTTTTGATGAGGTTTCTTGTTTCAAAACGATTCGAAATTGGTCCGGATATTAAAGAATGGCTTGGGCAAAGTGTGTCTGCTTTTACTCAGAGTGGAAAAGTTCTGGTGTATGTTAATCCCAACGACCATGAGGTTTGCCGAAAGTACCTGGAAGAAAATAGCCGGCAGTGGGAAGTCATTGCGGATCCTTCCCTCGAGTGCGGACAAATTCGTTGCTCATGCAACACGAGTGGATTCTTTTTTGACCCGATAAAAGAGTCGGAAAAAATACAAAAATGGCTTGCACAACACTTTCCTGAGCCGACGGATAACTCATGTCACTAGAACAATTCTGTTCACAAATCAGTCACGATGATTTCGTGACGCCCTATGGGCAGGTTGAAAAGGTGCGCAGGGATTCGATTGTGACGGTCCTTCCACGGGCAAGAGTGGGCGCTTTATGCCAGATCCAATCACATAACCGACCCGTTTCAGTGGAAGTTGTCAGCCTGTCCCGTGAAGGACATGTGGCTATGCCACTGGATGATCTGCAGGGAGTGCAGCTAGGTGACGCCGTGAGGTTGGAAGAGCAGATGGCCCAAATTCCGGTTGGGGAGGCCTTGTTAGGTTCTGTAATCGATTCGATGGGGGCGTCGTACGAAAGTTCAACGCCACTGCGGCTGGATGAGCGAATGCCCTTGTACGGTATTCCCAGTAATCCCCTCACGCGTTCGCCTATTATCGACAGTTTGGACTTGGGCATTCGAAGCATCAATGCATGTTTGACATGTGGTAAAGGGCAGAGAGTAGGCATTTTCTCTGGCAGTGGGGTGGGCAAAAGTATTCTACTTGGAATGATGGCCAGGTTCACCGCTGCTGATGTGGTTGTGATCGGTCTTGTAGGAGAGCGAGGCAGGGAAGTTCGTGAATTTATAGAAAACGAGTTAGGGGAAGAGGGACGGAAAAAGAGTGTTCTGGTTGTTGAAACCTCAGATAAATCTCCAGTACGTCGTTGTCGAGCCGCTTACGTTGCAACGACCGTAGCGGAGTATTTTCGCAGTCGAGGAGCTCACGTTCTTCTTCTGATGGATTCGCTCACGCGTTTTGCTATGGCTCAACGTGAAATCGGACTGGCGGCCGGCGAGCCTCCTACTGCAAAAGGGTATCCTCCGTCGGTGTTTGCTAATCTGGCTAAGCTTGTGGAGAGAGCTGGGAATTGGGGGGCTAACGGCAGCATCACGGGTCTTTATACTGTTTTAGTCGAAGGTGACGACCTTGAGGATCCCGTAGCCGATCACGCGCGCGCCACTCTGGATGGGCACATTGTACTGGCAAGAAAATTAGCGAATCGTGGCCATTATCCGGCAGTCGATATTTTGACCAGCGTTAGTCGAGTCATGGATCAGATTACCGAGGCGCCTCAAATTGCTGCCGCCAGGAAAATGAAGGAAATTCTCTCGCGCTATCTGGATAATGAGGATGCGATTCATTACGGTATGTACGCACCTGGAACGGATACGTTGATTGATCAATGCATTGAGCTTGAGCCAAAGATTCGTCAATTTCTGGGTCAGGAACGGCTGGAGCGCGCCACACTTGAGCAGTCGGTATCTTTATTGAACCAGCTCATCTCCCTTTGAAATGAACTTAGAAAAAATATTGCATCTTGTTCAATTAAAGGAAACTGCAAAAAAAATGGAAGTGAGCACTATCTTCAAGACGCTTGAGCAGTTGAAACACAGGAAACAAGATTTGCTGGATGAAATTCAAAACCTGTTACAGAAAGAAGTGGAACAGTTACGAAGAGCTTCAGCGCCCAATGCCTATTCCCCTCAAAGAGTGGCACTCGATTCAAAAGAAATCGATCGGATAGGCAACGAAATGGAAAGACAATCCCGCACGTTACAACTGAGGCAAATGGAATTGACTCGTATCACAATGAATCGAAAAGCTTTAGAAGCGCTGAAGGAAAAACGACGGATTGAGGCGGCTCAAAAGAAAAATAGAAGGCAACAGAAAGAGTTGGACGAAAACTTCCGACTACTTGGCAATATCAAATGATAAAAGTGCGACTAACCGGCCTGTTCCTCTTGCTGACGCTGATAGTGTGTGTTTGGTTGACGTGGGAACTGGGGTTGTTTTCTTTTGCGAGCCTTCGGGCGGATGGTAAACCACAGACTTCTGTCGAAGCCATCCAAAAGGCCTTCCAGGAAAAGGCGAAAGCGCTCGAAGTGAAGGAAGCTGAGCTTGTTCGGAAGGAAAGAGAACTATCCGAAAAGGAAAAACTGCTCTCCGATCAGTTAAATCGTTACGAAGCCACGGTTAAGGAACAGCAGAAGAAAATTTCAGAACTGGAACAGCTTCGCGACTCACGTTTGTCGGCCTTTCGCATGGTTTATGAAAAAATGGACCCTAAGCGAGCAGCCAAGATCATTGAGGAAATGGAAACTCCCATGGCTAGCCAAATCCTCTCAACCATCCGCCAGGACCGTGCAGCAGAGATATTGAGCAAGATGGCTCCCGAGAAAGCGTTGGCGGTTACAGAACAGTTTCTGGGTCACAAAAATTCTATCGATAGAAATTTGGCAGCTTCTTCCAAGAAGGCGGTCAATGAAGCAGAAGGAAAACCAAAAAGTAAAGGAGGTGAACCATGATATGTTACCCATACAAGACGTAACACCCACGCTCATTCCCCAGGGAATAAAACCTGGTGGAAAAGGGCAGCCGGAGACAGAGGGGTTTGATTTTGCAACCTATCTTCTGGGCCTCCAGGTCGGCAACCAGGACTTGTTATCCAAACAAGTTTGTCAGGACTCTTTGCCGATCGTCCGAGTATCCGGGGAACAATTGGCCCAAGCCCAAGTGCCGGAGGAAAAGCTCCTATCGTTATTTAAGAAGGATGATAAGGATGCGAGCCTCTATGCGCTAGGGTTGGCCAACTCTGCTCCCATTTCCATGAACCCAGATTCCGTTCTTCGGCAGCCAATCCCAACACAAACACAACCGATGTCCGGTGAAACAGCTATTCGAATGCAAAGCCCGTGGACTGAATATTCGATGCCAGACCCAGTGATTCCACAACAAAGTGTTCGGCTAACCCCTCAAAGGGAAGAGCCGTCCATACAGGTATCCACAGAAGTCTGGCAGGGATTTCAACCTGTTTCCGAAAACTCAGTCAGTGCGAACGAGGCTCTGATTTATAAGATGCCTACGAGGCCGACTGCGGGCTCAACGGTTAGGGCGATGTCCGAGAAAGAGGGTGCGACTTCTCCACTTATCCGAATGGAGGTGAGTCAGCAACCTTCTTCCCAGGCGATTGTGCAACCTAACCGAACAACCGGTGTGCAAATTCCCAAACCGGCTGTCAGCATGGATGAACCTGAAGGAAAGGGAAAAGTTCGCTCAGACCACATGCTGGACACATCTCCCGATGTCTTTGGCATGTTGGCGCAGCACTCTGACCTTACTCAGGCAGCTGTTTCGGATGTGACAAAACAGGTACCCATTCATCACGCTCACATAGAGAACGTGAGTCAGGTGGCGGAAGGGGTGCAGCAACTAGCAAATCGCGGGGGAGGGAAGATGACCGTTTCGCTTCATCCTCCTGAACTCGGTCGGTTGGAAATCCAAGTGAGTGCGAGGGGAAACCGAGTCGAAGTGGAAATGAAATCAGAATCGGACCATGCTAAATCAGCTATCGAAAGCAAGCTGGGCGATCTGAGACATTCCATGCAGGCTGCGGACCTGGTGGTATCCAAGCTTGAGGTGCATGTCGATCGTGAGCTAGGTAGCGGCTCAATGCAAACCCACTTTAGTGGGACGCGTTTAGGAGCCGACCAATCGACGAATCAGCATGGCTTTTCAGGCCACTTCTCTGATCAACCACAAACCGGTTCGCATTTTGCCCGTTCGGCTCAACCGGCTGCAATCCGATCCGTTTCATCCCTGGCATCACACCTTCCTGAAATCCGCCCGGCGGCATCAGGCAGGGTTGACATCCGAATCTGAAAGGACGTCCCATGAAAGATGTTACTGCTACGAATAATCTGTCCTCAGCACTGGAACCCAGGGCTAATCTTCCGCAAGCAAAGAGCGCGATGGGCAAAGATGATTTTCTTAAATTGCTCGTTACGCAATTACAGAATCAAGATCCGTTGAAGCCTATGGAGCATCAGGAGTTCACCGCTCAACTGGCCCAATTCAGTTCTCTTGAGCAGCTGAGTAACATCGGCTCCGAAATCAAGGGGCTGCGAGGGGGGATGAGCGACGATGCCAAGCTTCAAGCTCTCGGGATGATTGGCCGCAAAGTAGAGGCCGCAGGTCAGAATGAACTCGACCTCATTCAGGGACAAAAAACCGTGCTGCAGAACCTGTTACCGGAAGGTGCCACGCCAACCAAAGCGAGCATTCTGGACAGGAATGGACAGATCGTGCGTAACCTAGAAATTGCCGATAAAAATTCGGCAATAGAATGGGACGGAAAAAATTCGGATGGCTTCCAACTTCCAGCAGGAAAATACGCGTACCGGATATTCGGAAACGGAAAAGACGGGAAACCGGTCCAATCCGGTTCCGAAATATCCGGCCGCGTGACTGGGGTGGAAATGGACGGAACAGTTCCCATGCTCGTTATTCAAAGCTCTTCAGGAGCTCGTAAAGTGGAACTGGGAAAGGTGAGGCAGGTATCGCTCTCCGATAGCGAACTGGCTGTGACCCCTAAGTCCATGGCTAACCTCACGGTGCCAAGTGCAGCGGTCACCAATGCGCCTGAGCAGGAGAATAACGAAGAGGCAAATGAACAAGTCGATGTCTTTGAGTCGGGAAGCCATGCTTTCCGGCACATACCGGAGTTCATACGATGAATATATCTGAACTTTACCGAGCATCTGGGCTGGCGCCGGTGCAAAATACGCCGGCAAATCAGGGTGCTGCTGTTCACAAAGGAGCAGGGCCAGGTTTTGCGGGCCCTGATTTTAACGAACTGTTGTCTCGCGAGCTTAACGTGTCCTCACATGCAGCCACGAGGATCAAGTCGCGCCAGCTTCCGTGGGATGCAGCGCTGGAAAAACGAATCAGCGACGGGATTGACACTGCTTCCTCCAAAGGCAGTCGTCAGTCGCTTATCCTCGCTGATAACGTGGCTGTTATTGCCAACGTGCAATCCCGAACGGTGGTGACCGCAATGAATCGCGATCAGCTTCGCGGACGTATTTTCACAAATATCGACAGTGCAGTGCTTGTTTAGCGTGTCTTTGCGAGGGCCGTAGGCCCGAAGCAATCTCGTAGTGGATTTAACCTTTAACTTCTCCAAAGCTGGTCCGTGGGTCCTGGTTTGGTCCACGGAAGCTTTGGAACATCCCAACCCTAAAAGGGTTAACAAGGAGGTTCCATGAGCATACTTACCTCAATGGCGACGGCCATATCCGGCCTTCAGTCCAACGGCCAATCGTTGGGCATCATTTCCGATAACATCGTCAACGCCAACACAACGGCCTTCAAAAGTTCCCGAGGGCACTTCGAGTCGGTGCTTGCTCAAGATCTGCTGGGATCAGAAGGCAGCCAGCTTGGCCAAGGTACTCGAATGGCGGGAGTGACGAGCGTCTTTACACAAGGGCCTATTAACAGAACGGATAGGAGTACTGATTTGGCTATCAACGGCAATGGCTTCTTTATAATGAAAGGTGGCAAGGGCATCAGTTATACTCGAGACGGTGGGTTTGAATTCGATCGGGAAGGCTTTCTTTCCAATATTCACGGAAATCGAGTGCAGGGATATCTGGCCGATCAGCAAGGCAGAATAACAGGAAAACTGGGCGATGTTCGTCTTCCCTACAAGACGATTCCTGCCAAATCCACTACGAATGTCCAGGTGCATGTCAACTTGGATGCGAGAAGTCCCGTTGGTCAGCCGATTGATTTGACAAGGCCTGAGGAAACCAACCATTACACAACGGCAACACAGATCTATGACTCAATCGGAAACTCTCATGCTATCAGCCTGTATTTTAATAAAACAGGCGAGACCAACTGGGAATGGTATGCGATGACCGATGGAGCTGAGCTTGCTGGAGGTACGACAGGGCAGATGCAGGCCGTTGCGCAGGGTAACCTCATCTTTAATGAAGAGGGAAAGCTGCAGACCACTGAACAGTCCCTTATCAACACGACGTTTGCCAATGGCGCAATCGCCGACCAGCAACTTTCATTTGACTGGGGTGACGCGATTGAGGCCGGAGGCACAGGTGTCAGGGGAGCGACCCAATATGGAACGAAAAGCGGGGTGTTCCGAAACCAGCAAGATGGCTACGGAGCAGGCATGCTAGTCGATGCCACAGTGGATACTGAAGGAATCATCACAGGAGCCTACTCAAACGGCATCAATGTTGTACTGGCCCAAACAGCATTAGCACGCTTCGAAGCGACCGAGCGACTGACGAAGGTCGGGGAGAACCAGTTCCGGGAATCCCGCCTTTCGGGTTCGCCGCTGATCGCTAAAGCAAACACCAACGGTATCGGTGGCCTCATGAGCAAAAGTCTTGAAGCCTCCAACGTCGACATCGCTCATGAATTTGTGGAAATGATTAAAGCGCAAAGAGGCTTCCAAGCGAGTGCCAAGTCGATTACTACCGCAAATGAAATGATGGATGAAGTGATTAATATAAAACGATCATAATTCTAGTCTCTTAAAAAACTAGACAC